>CANQKJ010000187.1 GCA_947624465.1 uncultured Oscillospiraceae bacterium | reverse complement strand
GGGTCATGCCGTACTTGGCCTGGCCGGGGTTGTCCATCACCTGGAAGCCCTCCTTGCTCTCCCCCAGGGTGAAGGTGCCGCCGGGGTTGAAGCGGCAGCACACCGTCTCGGGCACATGGCCCAAGGTCTCATAGAGGAAGTCCACATGGGTCAGATCATCCAGGTTGATGATGGCCCCCAGCCGGTCCGCCAGGGCGAACTCCTCCGCCGGGGTCTCGTTGGAGGAGAACATGATCTCGCGGCCGTGGAAGCCGCAGCGGTCGGACATCATCAGCTCGGTGAGGGAGGAGCAGTCCACGCCGCAGCCCTCCTCCCGCAGGAGCTTGAGGATGGCGGGGTTGGGGGTGGCCTTCACGGCAAAATATTCCCTGAACCCCTCGTTCCAGGCAAAGGCGGCGTTCAGCGCCCGGGCGGCGGCGCGGATGCCCGCCTCGTCGTAGATGTGGAACGGGGTGGGATATTTCTCTCTGATGGCTCTGGCCTGGGCCAGGGTGAGGAAGGGCTTTTTCATATCTCTGTCTCCTTCCGGGGGGATATGCTATGATGATAAATCAGCCGGGGCCGGTTGTCAATCACTTGTGATAGTCGGAACCCTCCCGGATCTTAAACGCCCGGTAGAGCTGCTCCAGCGCCATCACCCGGGCCAGGTGGTGGGGAAAGGTCATCTCCGACATGGACAGCCGCAGATCGGCCCGCTCCTTTACCCGGGGGGACAGGCCGTAGGACCCGCCGATGACCAGCGTCAGGGAGGACATACCCCCCACCGTCCAGTTCCCCAGCGTCCGGGCCAGGTCCTCGCTGGACAGGGGCGTTCCCTCTACGCAGAGGGCCACCAGCTTTCCGTCCCTGGGCAGTTTGGCCAGGATGGCCTCCCCCTCCCTGTCCAGGGCGGCCCGGATCTGGCCCGCGGAGGGCTTGGCGGGCAGCTTCTGCTCCGCCAGCTCCACGATCTCCAGCTTGCAATAGGCGGACAGCCGCTTGGCGTACTCGTCCGCCGCGTCCTTGTAGAATCTTTCTTTCAGCCTGCCCACGCAGAGAAAGGTCACGCTCAGCACGCCTCACACCTCCATCCAGCCCGAACAGTCGCTCCGGGGGGCGGCGGTGAGGATCACGTCCTCCCCCACCTTCGCGCCCAGCTCTTCCAGCGCCTTTTTAGAGGCCGCCAGGGCCAGGGCCGGGGTGTTGTTCTCCTGGGACAGATGGGCCAGCACCACCCGGCGCGCCCCGCCGCGGACGGCGCCCGCCGCCAGCGCCGCCCCCGCCTCGTTGGACAGGTGCCCCCGGTCCCCCAGGATGCGCTCCTTCAGATAGGGGGGATAGGGTCCGGCGCGGAGCATATCCACGTCGTGATTGCTCTCGCAGATGAGCAGATGGCAGCCCGCCGCGGCCTCCGCCGCCTCCTGGGTGACGTACCCAGTGTCGGTGCAGAGGCACAGCCTCCGGCCGCCCCCCTCGATGGAATATCCCACCGGGCAGGCGGCGTCGTGGCTGGTGGCGAAGGGGTGGATGACCAGGCCGCCCACGGCGAACCGCTCCCCCGGCTCAAACACCTGGAAGCGGCCCTCCATCCCCGCCCGGCGGTAACAGATCTGCCGCGCGGTGCCCTCGGCGGTGTAGAGGTCCGCCCCCATCTGCCGGCAGAGCACGTCCAGTCCGCCGATGTGGTCGGAGTGCTCGTGGGTGATGAGCACCCCGGAGAGCTGGGCCGGAGACAGCCCCAGGGCGCGCAGCCCCTGGGCGATGCGCCTGGCGGAGATGCCCGCGTCGATGAGGATATGTACGGTCCCGTCGCTCACCACGGCGCAGTTGCCGGAGGAGCCGCTGGCCAGAGTGGCCGCTCTCAACATCAGGTTTCCCTCCATGAAAAAGGGGCGGCAGAGCCGCCCCCCCGATCATCTTTTGACTTACGCGGTGGCCGCGGTCCGGTCCTGGTCGGGGACCTCCACCACGCGGATATCGGCGCCCACGCCGGACAGCTTGCCGATCAGGTCCTCATAGCCCCGCTCGATGTGGCCGATGTTGGACACCTCGCTGGTCCCTTTGGCTGCAAGCCCCGCGATGACCATGGCCGCGCCGGCCCGCAGGTCGCAGGCCTCCATGGGCGCGCCGGTGAGATGGTCCACTCCCTCGATGACGGCGATCTTGCCCTCCACCTGGATCCTGGCGCCCAGCCGGCGGAACTCCTCCACATAGCGGTAGCGGTTCCCCCACACGCCCTCGGTAAGGACGCTGGTGCCCTGGGCGATGGACAGCACCGCCGCGATCTGGGGCTGCATATCGGTGGGGAAGCCGGGATAGGGCATGGTCTTCACATTGGTGCGCTGGATGGGGCCGTTTCGGCGGACGATGAGGCTGTCGCCCTCCTCCTCCACCTCCACGCCCATCTCCATGAGCTTGGCGGTGATGCACTCCATGTGCTTGGGGATCACGTTGCACACCCGCACCTCGCCGCCGGCGGCGGCCACGGCGGCCATATAGGTGCCCGCCTCGATCTGGTCGGGGATGATGGAGTACTCCCCGCCCCGGAGCTTCTCCACGCCCCGGATCTTGATCACGTCGGTGCCGGCGCCGGCGATGTCCGCCCCCATGGAGTTGAGGAAGTTGGCCACGTCCACGATGTGGGGCTCCTTGGCGGCGTTTTCGATGACGGTGAGGCCCTGGGCCAGGGTGGCGGCCAGCATGATGTTGATAGTGGCCCCCACGGAGGCGATGTCAAGGTAGATCTGGGCGCCCTTCAGCCGCCCTCCGTCGGGGACCCTGGCGTACACATAGCCGTTGCGGGTGTCCACCTGGGCCCCCAGAGCGGTGAGACCCTTGATGTGCAGGTCGATGGGCCGTCCGCCCAGATCGCACCCGCCGGGGAGGGGCACCTCCGCCCAGCCGTACCGACCCAGCAGCGCCCCAATCAGATAGTAGCTGGCCCGGATCTTCCGGCCGTCCTCGTAGGGGATCTGCTTGTTGACGATATGGGTGCAGTCCACATCCATCGTGGTGCGGTTGTAGGTGCGGATGCCGGCGCCCAGGGACTGCAGCATATTCAGGATCAGATCGACGTCGCTGATTTGGGGGATGTTCTCGATCCGGCAGACCCCGTCCACCATCAGCGCGGCGGGGATGATGCCCACGGCGGCGTTCTTCGCGCCGCTGATCTCGATCCGGCCGTAAAGGGGCCGTCCGCCATGGATCACATATTTTTTCAAGGCTGCACCTCGAACCTCCGGGAACCCGGTTTGATCGCGCCCGCCGGGGCGGGACGCAGTAAGTAAAACCGAAAAAGAGCGCACTCTCTCAATTCTCAGAGAGCATTATAGCACCACGCGGGTCAAAAGGCAACCTAAAGTTTCCCAAACTCCGCAATTTTCTCGCGTTCTTCCACTTATTATCCATTTTATGGTACTTATAGTTTGCCCGCGCCCCGCCCGGCCATACAGAGAAATTGTGAATTTTCCGTGAAAGGGGTTGCAATCGGGGAGAAATGGTATTATCATAGGTTAGCACTCAAAGTTGCCGAGTGCTAAAACGACGTTTTCAAAAATATTTTCACATACAGAGGAGCGACAGAACATGGCAAAAAAGCAGTTCAAAGCGGAGTCCAAGCGGCTGATGGACCTGATGATCAACTCCATCTACACCCACAAGGAGATCTTCCTGCGGGAGATCATCTCCAACGCCAGCGACGCCATCGACAAGCTGGCCTACCTGGGCCTCACCGACGACACGGTGAAGACCAGGCGGGGGGACTTCCGCATCACCGTCACCCCGGACAAAGAGGCCAGGACCCTCACCGTGTCCGACAACGGCGTGGGCATGACCGCGGGCGAGCTGGAACAGAACCTGGGCACCATCGCCCGCAGCGGCTCCCTCCAGTTCAAGCAGGAGATGGAGAAAGGGGACACCTCCGACATCATCGGCCAGTTCGGCGTGGGCTTCTACTCCGCCTTCATGGTGGCCGACCAGGTCACCGTCGTCACCCGCCGCCACGGGGAGGACACCGGCCACATCTGGCAGTCCGAGGGGGCCGACGGATACACCATCACGGAGTGCCAGAAGGACAGCGACGGCACCGACGTGATCATGCACCTGAAGCCCGACACCGACGACGAGAAGTACGGCGAGTATCTGGAGACCCACCGCCTCCAGGAGCTGATCAAAAAGTACTCCGACTATATCCGCCACCCCATCCGCATGACGGTGGAGGACTACCGGCAGAAGGAAAAGCCCGCCGACGCCGGGGACGACTACAAGCCCGAGTGGGAGACCGTCCGGGAGGAGAAGACCATCAACTCCATGGTCCCCCTGTGGCAGCGGCCCCGCTCCAAGGTGAAGCAGGAGGAGTACGAC
>CANQKJ010000186.1 GCA_947624465.1 uncultured Oscillospiraceae bacterium | reverse complement strand
GCTGGCGCTGGGGATCGGAGACACCCTCCGGGTGAGCCTCACCGCCGACCCGGTGGAGGAGGTCTACGCCGCCCGGCGCATTTTGAAGGCCATCGGCCTTCGGAAGGACGGCCCGGAGCTGATCTCCTGCCCCACCTGCGGCCGGACCAGGATCGATCTGATCCCCATGGCGCGGCAGGTGGAGGAGCTGTTGAAAGACGTGGACAAGCCGATCACCGTGGCGGTGATGGGCTGCGTGGTCAACGGCCCCGGGGAGGCCCGCCACGCCGACGTGGGGCTGGCCGGCGGCGACGGCGAGGGGGTCCTGTTCCGGCACGGCGAGATCGTGAAGAAGGTCCCGGAGGATCGGCTTGTGCCCGAGCTGATGGAGCTCATTGAAACGCTATGATCATTGATGTAGACTGGATCTTTTTTGACCTGGGTTCCACGCTGCTCGAAGAGAGCGGGGCAGAGCGCCGCAGGATGGAAGAGACCGTTGCGGGTTCCAATGTTACATATGAGGCGTTCTATGAAGCGGCGCTTGACGCCGCCCGCCGGAATAAAAACGGCTACAAGGCGGCGCTGGAGCGGTTTGGACTGACCAAAAAGCCCTGGCGCCCGGAGGAAGAAACTCTGTACCCGGAGACCAGGGAACTGCTGGAGCGGTTGAGCGGGCGATATCGCCTGGGCGTCATCGCCAACCAGGAGCCGGGGGCGGAACAGCGCCTGGAGCGGTTCGGCATCCGCCGTTTCTTTGACGTGATCGTCTGCTCGGCGGAGGCTGGGGCGGCCAAGCCAGACCCGCGTATTTTCCTCATGGCGCTGGAACAGGCAAATTGCCCACCGAAGCGGGCCGTTATGGTGGGCGACCGGCTGGATAACGATGTGATCCCCGCCAAAGAACTGGGGATGCGGACCGTCTGGGTGCGGCAGGGGATGGGCGGTCTCGCTGTTCCCCTGGGGCCGGAGGAAGGACCCGACGTTACCATCGGCCGCGTTGACCGACTATTAGATTTTCTGAAACGATGACGAGGAGCGTACATACCATGGAGACCCGTCCCACCTTTCAACAGACCTTCGGCAAGTGCCCCTTCCCGGAAGGGGTCTTGTCCGTATTGGGCGGCTGCCCCGTCAGCGTACGGGTGCGCCGGGCGGAGCGGGCCATGGAGGCGGACGTGGAGGGCGCCGGCATAGACCAGAGCGTCCTGGACCGGGCGGCGGAGGCCATCAAGGAGGCACTCCGGCTGAGCGCGGTCACGCTCCGTTTGACCGCCCCGGCGGCGGGGGACAAGCCCTCCGAACTGGCGGAGCAGGCCGCGCCCCCGGAGGACAAGCCCCCTGAGGCGGCCCCCGATCTGGAGGCCCAGATGGCGGCCATGCGGAAAAAGCTCATGCGGGCCGAGGCCCCGAAAGAGGGCGGCAAGGGGCGCGCCAAGACCATCTTCGGCAAGATCAACGGCAAAAAGAAGGTCACCCCCATCGGGGAGCTGGACCTGGATATGCGCAGCGTCCTCATCGAGGGGGATGTGTTCAACGTGGAGCACCGGGAGCTGCCCCGGCGGAAGGCCTGGGTGGTGTGCTTTGACGTGACCGACTACACCGGCTCCGTCCGGGTCACCCAGTTCATGGAGGGGGACCTGGCCGCTCCCATCATCAAGGGGGTGAAGGCGGGCCAGCGGCTGCAGATCCAGGGCCGGCCCACCGTGGGCAAGTTCGACAACGGCGATCTGGTGCTGGAGCCCTACGGGATCAGCGCGGTGCCCAGGCCCGAGGGCAGGAAGGACACCGCCCCCGAGAAGCGCATCGAACTGCATTTACATACGAAAATGTCCATGATGGATGCCCTCTGCGACACGAAGGCGGTGGTCAAGCGTGCCATCGAGTGGGGGCATCCGGCCATCGCCATCACCGACCACGGGGTGGTGCAGTCCTTCCCTGACGCCTACAACGCCTCCAAGCGGGGGTCGCTCATCAAGATTTTGTACGGGGTGGAGGCCTATTACCAGAACGACGTGGACGAGAACGTGGCCGTCCACGGCCCCGGCGATCTGCCCCTGGACGGGGAGTTCGTGGCCTTCGACCTGGAGACCACCGGCCTGGACGCCAGGCGGGACGAGATCATCGAGATCGGCGCGGTGCGTATCCGGGGCGGGGAAGTGGTGGACAAATTCGCCTCCTTCGCCGACCCGGGCCGGCCCCTGAGCGCCAAGACGGTGTCCCTCACCGGCATCACCGACCGGATGCTGCGGGGCGCTCCAAAGCCGGAGAAGGCGGTGAAGTCCTTCCTGAACTGGCTGGGGGACGCGCCCCTCTGCGCCCACAACGCCGCCTTCGACACCGGATTTATCCGGGAATACTGCAAAAAGGCGGGCCGTCCCTTCGACCCGCTGTACATCGACACCATGGTGCTCTCCCAGTACCTGTGCCCCGACCTCCACAACCACAAGCTGGACACGGTGGCGGACGCGCTGAGCCTGCCCCCCTTCCAGCACCACCGGGCCTATGACGACGCCGCCGTCTGCGGCCAGATTTTGTGGGAGCTGTTCAAGGCCCTCCAAAAGGAGGGAATGACCCTGGCCTCCCAGATCAATCCGGCCATGGCCGGGCGAAGGCGGGGCGGACGGGGCCGCCGGTCCGCCTACCACCTGATTTTGCTGGCCAAGGACCAGACCGGCCTCCGCAACCTCTATAAGCTGGTGTCCAAGTCCCACCTGGAGCATTACAGCCGGTTCCCCATCATGCCCAAGTCTCTGGTAGACCAGCACCGGGAGGGGCTGATCGTCGGCTCCGCCTGCGAGGCGGGGGAGCTGTTCCGGGCGGTGATGGACGGCAGGGACGACCGGGAGCTGGAGCGCATCGCGTCCTGGTACGACTATCTGGAGATCCAGCCCCTGTCCAACAACGCCTATATGCTCCGGCCCGACAAGGAGGGCCGGTCCATCGCCGGGAGTTTGGAGGACCTGCGGGACTTCAACCGGCGGATCGTGGCCCTGGGGGAGCGGTTACATAAGCCGGTGTGCGCAACGGGAGACGTCCATTTTATGGACCCCCACGAGGAGATCTACCGCCATGTGCTGCTGTGCGCCAAGGAGTACGAGGACGCCGACAGCGACAACCCCCTGTACTTCCGCACCACCGGCGAGATGCTGGAGGAGTTCTCTTATCTGGGGGAGGACAAGGCCCATGAGGTAGTCATCGAAAACCCGGCCAGGGTGGCGGGCTGGATCGGCGACGTGCGCCCCCTGCCCGACGGGCTGTTCACGCCGACGCTGGAGGACTCCGAGGGGGAGTTGAAGCGGCTGGTGTGGGGCCGCGCCCACGAGCTGTACGGGGAGGATCCCCCTCAGATCGTGGTGGACCGTCTCAACGCCGAGCTGAAGGACATCATCGGCTGCCATTACGACGTGATCTATATGTCCGCCCAGAAGCTGGTGCAGAACTCCCTGGAGCACGGCTATCTGGTGGGGTCCAGAGGGTCGGTGGGTTCGTCCCTGGTGGCCTTCATGTCGGGCATCACCGAGGTGAACTCCCTGCCCGCTCACTACCGCTGTCCCAAGTGCGGCCACGCCGACTTTGACTACGCCCAGGACCCCGCCCACCCCTACGGCTGCGGGGCGGATATGCCCGACGCGGTGTGCCCGGTGTGCGGGACGCCCTATGACAAGGACGGCTTCAACATCCCCTTTGAGACCTTCCTGGGCTTCGGCGGCGACAAGGTGCCCGACATCGACCTGAACTTCTCCGGCGAGTACCAGGCCAGCGCCCACAGGTATACCTTTGAGCTGTTCGGCCAGGACCATGTGTTCCGGGCGGGCACCATCGGCACCGTGGCGGAGAAGACCGCCATCGGCTACGTGAGGAAATACCTGGAGACGGTGGGGCGGACCAACGTCCCCTTCGCGGAGGTGCTGCGGCTGGCCAAGGGCTGCGAGGGGGTCAAGCGCACCACCGGCCAGCACCCCGGCGGCATGGTGGTCATCCCCCAGGACAAGGAGGTCTACGACTTCTGCCCGGTGCAGCACCCGGCGGACGACCCCAACAGCGACATCATCACCACCCACTTTGAATACCACTCCATGGAGTCCAATCTGCTGAAGCTGGATATGCTGGGACACGACGACCCCTCCATGATCCGTATGCTGGAGGACCTGACCGGCGTCAACGCCCGGAAGATCCCCCTGGACGACGAGGACACCATGAGCCTGTTCACCACCTCGGAAAAGCTGGGGTTCGAGGACGACCCCATCCTGGGTCCCACCGGGGCGGTGGCCATCCCCGAGTTCGGCACCTCCTTTGTGCGGGGGATGCTGGAGGACACCGAGCCGGACCAGTTCGACATTTTGGTGCGGCTGTCCGGCTTCTCCCACGGCACCGATGTGTGGCTGGGCAACGCCAAGGACCTCATCACCTCCGGCACCGCCAA
>CANQKJ010000185.1 GCA_947624465.1 uncultured Oscillospiraceae bacterium | reverse complement strand
CAGGGCGTCTGGATCGGAGGCCAGCAGAGAGGGTACATGGCTCCACTTTTCACCGATGGAGGACAGCTCGTTGCAGGCCACGACGGTGCCCTGCCCGTCGACGACGCCCACGGCGCGGTCGGAGCAGTCCTTCATCTGGAGGACGATACTTTGAAAGATCCGGCTGGACATGGTGTTTTCTCCTTTCTCTGCGGCTTAAAAGCCCAACGCCGCACGCTCTGAGATGATGTAAGTCAGTCAGCACGCCCATTATACCGGTTTTCTTTGCTGATTTCAACAGTTTTTCGAAAGGTTTTTGTGGATTTTTTCAAAAAATTCGTCTCAATGACGGAAAAGGGCCTCAATTTCTTGTAAATTTAGTACTCTCCAACCACCTTTTGGAAGAGCGGGGTCCAAAACGAGGGGGCCGAAGGCCACCCGCTTCAGGTAGATCACCGGCTTGCCGAGGCTTGCCAGCATCCGCTTCACCTGGTGGTATTTGCCCTCCCGCAGGGTGACGCGGGCGCTTCTCCCGCCCTCCAGCACCTCCAGCCCGGCGGGGAGGCACCGGGTCCCGTCCCCCAGGACGGCCCCCCGGGCCAGAGCGGAGACGTCGCTTTCACCCAGCACGCCGTCCACCTCCACATAGTAGACCTTGTCCACGTGGTATTTGGGGGAGAGCAACCGGTGGGCCAGAGGCCCGTCGTCGGTGAGGAGGAGCAGGCCCTCCGCGTCCTTGTCCAGCCGGCCGGCGGGGAAGAGGCCCCGCTTTTGGTATTCCTCCGGCAGCAAAGAGAGCACGGTGGCCTCCCTGGGGTCGTCGGTGGAGGAGACCACCCCGGCGGGCTTGTGGAGCATGAGGTACACCGGCCCGCTGTCCACGGGAGAGCCGTCCACGGTGACGGCGGCGCCGTCGTCCACCTTTTGCTCCGGGGCGCGGCAGACCGCCCCGTCCACCGCCACACGGCCTGCTTTGATGAGGGCTTTGGCCTCGGTCCGGCTCCATCTGCCGGAGGCGGCCAGCCGCTTGTCCAGACGCTCCATGGGATCACCTCTTTGCGTACGTTCTGCATATCTTCCGGGGAGGGGGCATAGAGTTTCAATGCGGAAATTCAGACTGGATCGGAGTGACAGCAATGCTCATCATCACGGCGCGGATACCAAAGAGACGGCTCATCGCGGGGACGGCGGCCGCCCTGTTCTGCCTGATGGCGGTCATCGCGGGGACGGCCATGCGCCTGTCCGGCCGGGCGGCGGCCGCCTCGGCGGAGGTGAAGGGCGTCCGGGGCAACGATCAGCGGGTGGAGTACCTGGAGGGGCTGGGCTGGCAGGTGTCCGAGCAGCCCATCGCCACCGAGGAGCTGCTGATCCCCGAGACCTTCGATGACAGCTACACCGGCTACCTGGCCCTCCAGCAGGAGCAGGGGTTCGACCTGACCCGGTACCGCGGGGAGCGGGTGAAGCGCTACACCTATGAGATCACCAACTACCCCACCGGGGAGACGGGGGCCCAGGCGGCCCTGCTGATCTACCGGAACCGGGTCATCGGGGGGCAGGTGCAGGCCGCCGACGGCAGCTTCCTCCACGGGCTGGCCAGGCCGGCGGAGCAGACCTGGGCCGGCGCGCTGATGATATGAGAGGGCCGTCCACCTCCGGGTGGACGGCTCCCGCGCGTTTTGGGGTCATTTCAGCGCCTTCACGGCGCCGTTGAGAAAGAGGATATACAGGGCCCGGCCCAGGACGGCGGACACCAGATACAGCAGGTTGAAGGTCACATACACGGCTGCGTGGGCGGGCAGCAGGGGGGCGGCGGCCATGAGCAGGACAGCCGCCGCCGTACAGACGGCATAGGTGATCCAGACGGGGCGGGCGCGACGGGCCAGGGAGTCGCTGGCCCCAAGCAGCAGGCCGGCGGTGGCGGAGCACACCAGCCACACCTTTACCGCGTCCAGCGCCTGGCAGACCCCGTCGACGGCGGCGAGCATCGCCTCCGCGTCGGTCAGCAGGGCGGCCAGCAGGTTCAGCGCCGCCGAGACGGCGGCCAGGATCAGAGCGGCACGGTACGGCCGGGCCGCCCCGTTGACGGTGAACAGGCCCACCAGTTCCAGCGCCAGCCCCGCCAGCAGCAAAATGGAACCGAAGAAGGGGGAGATCAGGATCCGCCCCAGCAGGAGCAGGATGTTGGCGATGAAGATGAGCCGAAGGCCGCCCGCAACGGAGTGATAGCTGCCATTCATGGCCGCTTACACCAAGGCCTTGGAGGCCCCGTACAGGAACATGAGATAGAACACGTATCCCACCACCATGACGATCTCGGACACCGCGCCCACCGCGAGGGCGATGATGTTCAGGATGGGGATGATTGCCAGCACGGCGCAGACGACGGAGATGACGGTGCAGCCGAAATAGACCTTGATAACGGTGTTCCCCCGCTGTTCCAGGGTCCCGTTCCGGCTGCCCAGGAGGTTGAGGGTGGTGGTGATCACCTGGTAGACGATGAACAGGCCCAGCACCTCGGCGACCACGGACAGCACAGCCGTCAGGATGCCGTTGTGAAAGGCGTTGGACAGGACGCTGATGACCAGGCTGGCGATCTCCGCGTAGAGGGCGGGGAAGTAGCCGGCGTCGTCATGGGTGGCGGTGTACAGGCCCACCAGGTTCAGCACGGTGGCGGCCAGGGCGGTGAGGCCGCCGATGAGGATGAACACCAGAGGGATGGACACGATGGCCAGGATCTCGGCGATAAACATCCATTTCAGCCCTTTTGCGGCGTTGGGACAGCTCTGATACATACGGATTCCTCCTTAGAAAATGGGTTACGCCTTCTTCCCCGCGGGGACGGAGAGGTTGGGGGCGGCGTTGTCGGCGATGTGGACGTTGAGGTGGGGATAGGTGATCTCGATGCCCGCCGCGTCGAAGGTGGGCTTGAGGGCGTCCATCACGTCGAAGTAGATGTTCCAGTAGTCCTCGTTTCTGCACCACATCCGCAGCACGTACTCGATGGCGCTGTCCCCGTAGTTGGACACGTGGACGAAGATGCCCCGGTCGGTGAGCACCCTGGGATCGCCGCAGGCGATGGCCCGCAGGGTGTCCAGCACCAGCTGGACAGGGGCGTCGTAGGACACGGTGGGCTTGAACTCCAGCTGGCGGAAGGGCTCGGTATCGCGGTTGCAGATGGTCTGGGTGACGATGGCGCTGTTGGGCAGGTTCACCACCCGGTTGTCCAGGGTGTTGATCTTGGTGTAAAACAGGTCGATGCCGGACACGCAGCCGACGATGTCGCCCACCTCGACCCAGTCGCCGAGCTTGAAGGGCTGGGAGACG
This sequence comes from uncultured Oscillospiraceae bacterium, assembly GCA_947624465.1. Lineage (GTDB taxonomy): Bacteria > Bacillota > Clostridia > Oscillospirales > Oscillospiraceae > Enterenecus. The sequence goes on along the minus strand of CANQKJ010000185.1, from coordinate 1,117 downwards.
AAGATCTGCATCCCGCCGGCCACATTGGACAGGAAGTTCTGCATGGCCAGGGAGAAGGCCAGGCCTACCACCGACAGCACCGCCACCAGAGAGGTGACGTCGATGCCCAGGGGCCGGAGGACCAGGATGACGGCCACAAAGTACATGGCGAACCGCAGGAGGTTGTGGAGCAGCTTGCGGAGCGTGGCGTCCATCCTGGTGCGGGAGAAGGCCCGGTCCAGGAAGGACAGCAGCACCTTGATCACCAGGACGGACACCACGGCGGTGATCACCGCGGCAAAGACGCCGCTGGCGGTGATGTTTTTGACCTGCTCGACGATCTCGTTGGGGTCCACCGTGGGCACCGCGTCGGTGAGGCGAAGGATCGGCATGAGGGTCCCCCCTATCTCTATGTTTTCGGGAAACAGTTTAGCACGATTCAGCCCGTTTGGCAACCCTTACAAGACTTGCCCGGTGAGGGCCCCGGCCTCGACTCCCTCAATGAATACCTGCCGCAGTTGATTGTGCAGGCCCTCTCCGGGGACGCGGACCTCGGCGTAGTTGGGGGCGCGGCCCCGCCAGAGGCCGCCCTTCTCCTCCTCGAACAGCACCGGCAGGGTGGTGCCCACCTGGCCCTCCAGCCAGGCCCGCTCCATCTCCGCCGCCAGGGCGATGGCCCGGACCGCCCGGTCCTCCTTCACCTCTTTGGAGAGCTGGTCCGGCATGGCGTCCGCGGGGGTGCCGGGCCGGCGGGAGTAGGGGAACACGTGCATGGCGGAGAAGGCGCACTTTCGGAGGAAGGCCAGGGTCTGGGCGAACTCCTCCTTCGTCTCGCCGGGGAAGCCGGCGATCAGGTCGGTGGTGACGCCGGGGTTGGGGAAATGAGCCCGGAGCAGTTCCACTGACTGATAATACCGGGCGGTGTCGTACTTGCGGTTCATGCGGGCCAGCGTGGCGTCGCACCCGGACTGGAGGGACAGGTGGAAGTGGGGGCAGAGATTGGGCAGGGCCTCCGCCCGGCGGCAGAACTCCTCCGTCACCGTCCGGGGTTCCAGGGAACCCAGCCGCACCCGCAGGTCCGGCCCGGCGGCGCACACCCCTTCGATCAGGTCGATGAGGGGCGGACCTGCGGGTGCGG
>CANQKJ010000184.1 GCA_947624465.1 uncultured Oscillospiraceae bacterium | reverse complement strand
AGCATCGTGCCCATCCTCTGCATGTATCCCTACGTTGTCAAATACATCAAAGGCGGGCTCCAGCTCGGCTCGGTGAAGGGGTAATATGAAGATCGTCCTCGTCCCGCTCGACGACCAGGTTCTGCATGGCGCCCCCCAGGGCGATCTCGATGGCCACGGCGTATTTGTCGGGCACGTGGAGCAGGCCGGCCACCGGGCCCCGGACCCCCCGGAGGGAGCCCCGCTCCGCCTCCCCCATCACCAGCTTCACCGCCTTGGAGTAGCCCTCGTACAGCTTCTCCATCTCGGTGAGCATCCTGATGCGGGAGTTCAGGTTGTTCTCGTCCATCTGGAGACGGCGGTGCCGCTCCTGGACCTCCTCCAGCCTGCGCCGGCGGTTCTCGCACCGCATTTTATAGCCGCTGATCACGTTCCGGGCGGCGTCCCGGTCCTCAACGACCCGGGCCAGCTCCTTTTTGACCTCGTCCGCGGCCTTTCGCGCCTCCGCGGTCTTGTCCTCCTGCTCGGCCAGCTCCTGGCCCAGCTTCTCCTCCCGGTCCAGCAGCTCCTGGGCGGCGGCGGCCAGGGCGGACAGCAACTCCCGGGCCTCTCCGGCGGAGGCGGTCTCCAGCCGCTCCCGCTGCCGCAGCGCCTCCAGCTCGTCGCCGATGGTCCCGGCGGAGGCCAGCAGTTTCTCCGCCTGCCTTGCGAGGCCGTCGATCTCCTCCTGGCAGGCCGCCATCTCGCCCTCGATCTCGGCCAGGCGGCCCTGCCGCTCGGCGATCTGGGCGGCAATGGACCCCGCCCGGTCCTCCTGCTGGGCCAGCTCCTCCTTGATGCGGGCGGCGTTCTCGCTGTTGTTCTTGATGTCGTTTTTCAGCAGGGCGATGCCGTTCTCACAGTTCAGCACCTGCTCGTCCAGACCGGACTGGACGGTGCGGAGCTGCTCGGCGGAGACGTCCTTCTCCCGCATCCGGGCGGAGTAGTTCTCGCTGTCGGCGTAGAGCCGGTCCAGCTCGGCCTTCGCCGCCTCCCGCTGGGCGCGGGCATTGGCGAGGTCAGTCTGCAGCTTGACGCTGTTGGCCCGCAGCCGCTCCAGCTGCTCCAGCCACACGGTGACCTCCAGCCCCTTCAGCTCGTCCCGGAAGGCGAGGTACTTCTTCGTCTTCTCGGCGGCGGCCCGCAGAGGCTCCACCTGGAGTTCCAGCTCGTCGATCTTGTCGTTGATGCGCACCAGGTTCTCGTCGGTGCGCTCCAGGCGGCGCTCCGCCTCCTCCTTGCGGTGGCGGAACCGGGAGATGCCGGCGGCCTCCTCAAAGATCTCCCGCCGGTCGGTGCTCTTGACGGACAGGATCTCGTCGATCCTGCCCTGGCCGATGATGGAATAGCCCTCCCGGCCCAGGCCCGTGTCCATGAACAGCTCGTTCACATCCCTCAGGCGGCAGGCCTGGCGGTTGATATAGTATTCGCTCTCCCCGGAGCGGTAATACCGGCGGGTCACCGCCACCTCCGTCTCCTCCATCTGGAAGAGATGCTCGGCGTTGTCCAGCACCAGGGTCACCTCGGCGAAGCCCAGGCCCTTGCGCTGGGCGGTGCCGTCGAAGATAACGTCCTCCATCCTGTTGCCCCGGAGGGTGCGGACGGACTGCTCCCCCATCACCCAGCGGATGGCGTCGGCGATATTGGATTTTCCGGAGCCGTTGGGCCCTACGATGGCCGTGATGTCGGAGCCGAAGGCCAGCACCGTCTTGTCCGGGAAGGATTTGAAGCCCTGTATTTCGAGCGCTTTCAGATACAATGGTCGCACCTCATGTCCTTTGAGTTTCCCTCTGCCTAAAAATACCCACAATAACAGATGATATATTGTACCATTTCACCCGCTGATTTGCAACGGGGAATGCTCCAAATTTGCCGGGTTTTTTGCCGCCGGCTGCAGGTGCCCCGCACTGTAAGTCTATCAGAATAGACCAGCGCTGTCAACCCCGCCCGCGTGCAAAAAGGGGCCGGACTTTCGTCCGGCCCACCGCGATCCATATGTTACTGCTCCCCGGTCAGCTCGTCGTAGAACCGGTCGTGGATGACCCGCACCGCCCGGTCCGCGTCGTCGATGTGTACCAGCACCGATACCTTGATCTCACTGGTGGAGATCATGTTGATGTTGATGCCCGCGTTGAACAGGGCCTCGAACATCCTGGCGGCCACGCCGGGATTGTTCACCATGCCAGCCCCCACGATGGACACCTTGGCGATGTTGTCGGACACGTCGATGCGGTCGAACCGGATGGAGTCCCTGTTCTCCTCCAGCACCTTTTGGGCCAGCTCCATATCGCTCTTGGCCACCGTGAAGCTGATGTCCTTGGTGTCGCTGCGGCCGATGGACTGCAGGATGATGTCCACGTTCACGTTGTTCTTGGCCAGCAGGGAGAAGATCTTATAGGCGATGCCGGGGGTGTTCTCCAGGCCCACCAGGGCCAGACGGGCGATATTCTTATCCTTGGCGACGCCGCTGATATAGGATTTTTCCATGTTCTTGACTACCTCCTTCACTTTCGTACCGGGCTTGCCGGAGAAGCTGGACAGCACCTCCAGGTTCACGTTGTAGCGCTTTGCCATCTCCACCGAGCGGTTGTGGAGCACCTGGGCGCCCAGAGACGCCAGCTCCAGCATTTCGTCGTAGGTGATCTCCTCCAGCTTGCGGGCGGAGGGGACCAGCCGGGGATCGGCGGTGTAGACGCCGTCCACATCGGTGAAGATCTGGCACAGGTCGGCGTGGAGAACGGCGGCGATGGCCACCGCCGAGGTGTCCGACCCGCCCCGGCCCAGGGTGGTGATATCCTCGTATTTGTTGATGCCCTGGAAGCCGGTGACGATGACGATGCGCCGTCTGTCCAGCTCGGTGCGGATGCGGTCGGCCTTCACCCGCTTGATGCGGGCGTTGCCGTAGCCGGAGTTGGTGCGGAAGCCCGCCTGCCACCCGGTGAGGGACACCACCGGGTATCCCAGCGCCTCGATGGCCATGGCGCACAGGGCGCAGGAGATCTGCTCGCCGGTGGACAGCAGCATATCCAGCTCCCGCTTGGAGGCGCGGGGGTTGATCTCGGCGGCCTTGTCGATCAGATCGTCGGTGGTGTCTCCCTGGGCGGACAGCACCGCCACCACGTCGTTCCCCGCCTTATACGTATCGGTAATGATGCGGGCCACGTTGCGCAGACGCTCCGCGTCCGCCACCGAGGTCCCGCCGAATTTTTGTACGATCAGTGCCATTCTCATTCCATCCTTCTGATGAAGATTCATGACAGACGGGTCACATCCCGCCCATCCATTTTATGCGGGATCGGGGTCCCGGGTCAGTCCAGCACCCGGAAGACAGACAGCGGGACCAGCCCCGCCAGCTTCTTGTCCAACTCCCCGCGGGTCATGCTCTCGTCGGTGACGCAGGCGCACTCGCCGTCCCCGGTGCCACGGCCCGCCGGCAGCTTGCCGCCCAAGGCGTTTTTCAGCTCGTCGGCAGAAGCGGCGGCCCGCACATACCAGCGGGACCTGAACTCCTCCACCCCGCCGGCGGCGTCCTCGCCGCCCTCGTCCCAGACAAGTGCCTTCCGGTGGCCCAGGTTCCGGGCCACGTCCATCACATCGGCCACCACGGCGGAGGCCGTGGGCAGCTTGCCGGCACCCCGGCCATAGAACATCACGTCGCCGATGGCGTCCCCCCGGACGGAGATGGCGTTGAACACGTCCTCCACCCCGGACAGGGGGTCGGACTGGTCCACCAGATGGGGGGCCACATAGGCGCACACCCGGCCGTCGTCCAGCCGGACGGCCCGGCCCAGCAGCTTGATCTTCTTGCCCGCGCTCTCGGCGTAGTCCACATCGGCCAGAGAGACCCCCCGGATGCCCTCGGTGGGCACCTGGTCCGGGTAAATGTGGCGGCCGAAGGCGATGGCGGCCAGGATGCAGATCTTCCGGCAGGCATCGTGCCCGTCCACGTCGGCGGAGGGATCCCGCTCGGCGTACCCCTTCTCCTGGGCCTCCCGCAGCGCCACCGCCAGCAGGTCGGCCTCCCCGTCGGCGTGGCCGCCGGTCCAGGACCAGGACTGATAGATATTGTGATAGACCATCAGCACCTTATCCCTGCTCTCATTAAGGATCTGGGATGAGGACGTCAGGTGGGCCAGCTCGCATTTCCTGTAAAGGACCGTGTCCGGGAAACGGGAAATCCATTCCAACATGATGCGTTTATCGTTCTCCTCCTGCTCACAGGCGGAGGCAAACTCCTTTATCTCATCCAAATAAAACATCTGGTTTTCCCTCACATTTTACTCTCACGAGCTTCTTTTACAATTTACCTTTACAATTTACCTCTATAATTTACTTTTATAATTTCTGTTTATAATTTATCTTTATAATCAGCCTAAATTCTTACAGCTCCTCAATCTGCCTTCGCAGGG
>CANQKJ010000183.1 GCA_947624465.1 uncultured Oscillospiraceae bacterium | reverse complement strand
AACAAGGCCGCTATGTTCCGGCTGGCCCGGAGCATCCTCCGCAGCGACGCCGACGCGGAGGACGCGGTGTCGGAGGCGGTGCTGCGCTCCTTTGTCCGTCTGGACGGACTGCGCAAGCAGGACAGCGTAAAGAGCTGGCTCATGCGGATCACGGCCAACGAGGCCTACCGTATCCTGTACCGCCGGCGGGACACCGTCTCCCTGGAGGAGCTGACCCGGGAGCCCGCCGCCCCCCGGCGGGACATGGAAACCGAGATGGGCCTGTGGGACCACGTGAAGGCCCTGCCCGACGGCCTCCGGGCCCCGGTGACGCTGTTTTACTACGAGGAACTGCCCATCAGCGAGATCGCCGACATCCTGGCCCTGACGCCAGGGGCGGTGAAGACCCGGCTGAGCCGGGCGCGGGTGCTGCTGCGGATGCGGCTGGAACAGGAGGAGAGATCATGAGATATACCGACGAACAATTCGACGAGCTTCTGCGGGACATGGCCCGCCAGGAGGATACCCCCCTGCCCCCCGAGCTGGACCAGCGGCTGGAGCAGGTATACGCCCGGCTGGACCCCAAGGGGCAGACCGTGAAAGAGGGGGAAAAGCCGGCAAAACGGAAAATATTCACCCTGGCGCGGGTGGCCGCCGTCGCCGCCGTGATCGCCCTGTGCGTGGCAAGCATGGCGGTAGGGGCGCTGGCCTTCTCCACCGAGCGCATTGTAGAGAAAGAGGTCCCCGTGGGGCCTGAAATTGTCGAGATGGGGGACAGCGGCCTGTCCATCATCCTGCCCAGCAGCTGGAGGGGCAAATATGTGGCTGTGGCCGATGGCGAGAACTGCTTCATCTACGAAAAATCCATCTACGACGCCTGCATGGCGCTGGGGGAGGAGGCCGGGATGGCATATCCCGCCTATTCCGACCCCGACAAACTGTTCCCGGTGATGGGCCGCGTGTTCTGGGTGGACCTGTACCCCGAACAGGTGACGGCGGAGGAATACTACGCGGAGGCCTCCGCGCCGGCCCAATATCTGATGTGTACCGAGCGGGGCGCCCTCATCCGGCACTTTAATTCCGATGTGCAATACCCCGAGTCCGCCGACGAGTTCCCCGGCTATACTCAGGAACAGGTGGACGCCATGCGGGAGGCGTATTTCTCCCTGACCGGGGACATCCAGTTCGCCTATCAGGGCGTGACCATCGCCCCGATGGATAACGTCACGGAACCAGCAGGATCATAAGCTGCCGCAAAGAGGCCCCGGCGTGGTGCGCCGGGGCCTCTTTCCGTCCGCCCGCGCATACCCGGCCCTCCTCCCGCAAATACTGTGGGCGAGGTGATCACAATGGACAGCGAACTGCCCACGGGCTTCGCCATGGCCCTGGCCATGAACGAGGCCGCCATGAAAAACTTTGAGTCCCTGTCGCCGGAGGAGAAGTCCGCCCTGGTCCGGCAGACCCACAGCGTCAAGTCTCGGGACGAGATGCGCCAGTTCGTGGACCGGCTGGCCAGATCGGAGGATCTGAGCTTCTATGGGTAAAAAAAGCAGTCGGCCAAGACGGACGGAGCGGCCCATCCCGGCGGAGATCTACCCGGTCATCGACACCGACCTGGGCCGGGACAACGTGGAGAACGACATGACCGCCGCCGATCTGGAGGATATGCGCTCCACGCCCCACCCGGATGTGGGGACGGTGCGGTGAGCGCCGCAAAAACAGTATGAGGTGATTTTGATGAAATATCCCGATTTGGAGGCCCTGCTCCGGAGCGAGCCGGAGGCCCGGCAGTATTACGACCAGCTCCCCCAGTATGTGAGGGACCAGATCAGCACCCGTGTCACCGGGGTGAACTCCTTTGAAAGTCTCAAGGACTACGCGGAGAACCTCACCCGGGGGGACGGCTGAGAAAAGAGGGGCGGCCTTTGGCCGCCCCTCTGCTCATATCAGTCCAGGGAATCCAGGTACGCCCCCGCGTCAAAGTCCTCCAAGGGGCTGTCGCTCTTTAAGTACAGGGGGTGGTGGGGGTGCCCCGCCTTGGAGCGCCGTCCGGCGGACCACCACCGGGCCCCCCGCCGCTCCCCCACCGCGATCATGTCCCGGACGCACCGGGGCAGATAGTCCCGCTTCTCGATGACCGCCCCCCAGGCGGCCCACACCGCCGGGCGGCCCTCCCGGTCCAGGGACAGCACGTAGTCAAATGCCTTCATGTTCTCCGCGTGGAGGGTCAGGTTCAGCTCCCGGTCCATGTCGTCGGGCCGGGTGGCCCGCTGGGCGTACACATTGAACATGATGAAGCTGTCGTAGCCGTTGAAGGCGGCCACCCGCTGGACGGACTGGAGGGTCCGGTCCAGAGCGTCCGGGGCGGCGGTGGAGGGGTTCACCCCCACGCAGATGAGGGGCTTCACCCCCCGTGTGCCCAGGATGTACCGGTACTCGCCGTAGGAGTTGGGCACGTACAGCCACCTGTTCACGTCGTATTCCGGGGACGGCTCCAGCGCCTCCCGCAGCGCGTCCTCAAAGGAGACAATCTCCAGCACCCCGGTGGCGCTTTTGGGGATGTGTCTCATGGTTTTTCCTCCCTCCGGGCGGCGGCCCGCTCGTCCGTGGTCAGATCCTTGACCACCTCGCCGGCGGCGATGAGCCCCGCCACCGCGGGCACAAAGGCGTTGCTGCCCGGCACCTGGCGGCGCTGGGTACAGGTTCGGGCCGCCCCCGGCGGGCAGATACAGTGGTTCCGGCAGGCGGCCAGGCCGTCCTCCACCGGAGCCAGAGCCTCCTCCTTGGAATAGACCACCTTCAGCTTTTTGATCCCCCGTTTCCGCAGTTCCTTCCTCATGACACGGGCCAGGGGGCACATACAGGTCTGATTGATGTCGGCAACCTCGAAAGCGGAGGCGTCCAGCTTGTTCCCGGCACCCATGCAGCTCAGGATAGGCACCCCGGCCTGCTTGGCCCGCTCCACCAGGGCCAGCTTGCCGGTAACGGTGTCGATAGCGTCCACCACGTAGTCATATTGGGTGAAATCGAACTGCTCCGCCGTCTCCGGGGTGTAAAACACCTTGTAGGTCCGCACTTCGATAGAGGGGTCGATGTCCCGGATGCGTTCCTCGGCGGCGTCCACTTTATAATGACCCACGGTCTTGCGGGTGGCCAGGATCTGCCGGTTCAGGTTGGTGAGACAGATCTGGTCGTCATCGATGAGATCCAGCTGGCCTACGCCGCTGCGGGCCAGGGCCTCCACAGTATAGCCGCCCACCCCGCCCACGCCGAACACGGCCACCCGGCTCCGGCGGAGCTTTTCCATGGCCGCCCGGCCCAGCAGGATTTGGGTACGGGAGTATTGGTTCTGCACGGCCGACCCCCTCCTTATTTTTTAATTCTGCCGCAGGGCCGGCTTCAACGGCCCCACCCTGGGCAGCGCCGCCAGCAGCAGGGAGCCCAGCACATAGCAGGCCACGGCCTCGCCCACGGCGAAGGTGACGGCGTTATAGGCCAGAGAGGCCCAGAAAGCGGCGTTGACGGCCCCCACCTCGGCCCAGGCCCACATGGGGCACAGGATGACCATGTTGGCGAGAATGGGGGGCAGGCCCGCCAGATACCACCTGGGGGCGCGGAGGGTGAACCAAGCGGCGACGGCGGTGGCCAGGGTGCCGAAGATGATGTCCACCGGGCCGTAGGGGGACATCAGGTTGGTGATGAGACAGCCCACCACCAGCCCCGGCGCCGAGGCGGGGAACAGGAAGGGCAGCACGGTGAGGGCCTCGCCGAAGCGGATCTGCACCGGGCCGAAGGTCATGCCGAAAATGCCGCTGAAGTAGCTCATCACGAAGTACAGCGCCGCCACGATGGCGGCAAAGGTCAGGTCACGGACAGAGAATTTGCGCATAAAAAAACCTCCAATTATGTTTAGAGCGCCTGCGTGGGGCGCAGCGGCGGGCGTCCCTTCCGGGCAGTCTCACGCGTTGACTGCCCGCGGCACTCTGCCCGCCGGTTGGACCGAAGTGGAGTCGGTCGGGAGGATTATATCACAGCCCGGAATGGATGTAAAGTCCCGGTTTTCCCGGTTGTTTTTTCCCTTCTCCCGTGTTATAATGTCTCCCGCAGTCTGAAATCAGGAGGGTCTCCCATGTAAGACAGGACGGACAATTCCACAAGTCAAATTACAGGAGGTCATCCCCTTGTCAAAATACGAATCTGAGATACAGCGCCGGCGGACCTTCGCCATCATCTCCCACCCGGACGCCGGCAAGACCACTCTGACCGAGAAATTCCTGCTGTACGGCGGGGCCATCGCCCAGGCGGGGGTGGTCAAGGGCAAGAAGAACGCCCGGGCCGCCACCTCCGACTGGATGGAGATCGAGAAGCAGCGCGGCATCTCCGTCACCTCCTCCGTCATGCAGTTCCAGTACGAGGGGTTCTGCATCAACATCCTGGACACCCCCGGCCACCAGGACTTCTCCGAGGACACCTACCGCACCCTCATGGCCGCCGACTCCGCCGT
>CANQKJ010000182.1 GCA_947624465.1 uncultured Oscillospiraceae bacterium | reverse complement strand
CGCGGAGGGCGGAGAGAAGGCCGTCGTTCCCGCCGTACTCGTTGGCGTAGAGCATATACCGGCCCTCGGCCAGCACGCCGTTGAAGGCGTCCCCCGCGGCGGTGTCGCATATGCCTTCCACGGCGAAGGTCAGGGAGCAGTCCATGGTCATCGCGCCGCCGGAGACCGGGGTGAGGGTGATGGCGACGCAGTCCCGGGCGGGGTCCTTGTTGACCCGGCTGTTGAAGTCCTGATTGTACAGGTACAGCCCGCCCAGGTCGGTGCTGTTCCGCAGGGCGTTGAATCCGGCGACGGGGAAGGAGTAGTCGGTGAGGACGGGAACGTCGGGCTCCTCCTCCGATTCGGCGGAGGCCTGCCAGGCCGCCGTCTTGACCGGCTCCCGCTCGTCGATGAACACCTGCCCGTCCCGGGTGAAGCCCACCTTGGCGTAGTTCATCACATCCAGGGTGCGCACCACGCCCTCGGTCATCAGGGCGCCCACGGCGGTGCCGTCGGTGTTGAAGAAGCCGCCGTTGATGCCGCCGACGACCCGGTATCCGCGGCTCTGCATGGCGGAGGCGGCGGCGGAGAGGGTGGCGGTGCTGGTCACGTAGGCGCCGCTGTAAACCACCGGCGTCACGCCGCTTCCGGGGGCGTAGGTTATGTAGTGCTCGGAGCGCAGGTCCCACTGGGAGGCGGACCACAGGTTTTGGGCGGTGAGCGTGACGCCCTTCGCCAGGGCCACAGACCGGTCCACCAGCTCGGAGCCAAGGGCCCAGGAGGCGGAGGCGGGCAGAGCGGCCGCCAGCAGGATGACGAATGTGAGCGCGGCCGCGGTCAGCCGCCGGGGGAAATGGGTTTTCATAGGGACCTCCTTGCGCGAAAAAGGGAATGACACAACATTGATATCATAGCACAGACCCTTCCGCTTTGCAACGGAAGGGTCTTCCTGTTTTGGAAAACTACTGCTCCCTGAAGCCCTGGGGGTCGGCCCGGAGCCGCTCCAGGGTGTTGGCCACGGTCACCGTCTCCTGCCGCTCCAGCAGCTCGCCGATGAGCCGGTTGGATAAGAGGAAGCCCTCCGGGGTAAAATGCCAGCGGCGGCCCGAGCGGGTGGCCCAGCCCTTCTGCTCGTATTCGGCCAGCTTCGCGGCGATGGGGTCGAAATTCATGTAATACTCCCGGCGGTACTCCCACTCCTCGATGCCGTGGGTGGTGCGCATACGGAGCATCAGGTATTCGCTGCCCCGCTCCCGCCGGGGGATGCGGTCCATTTCGTCCAGCAGCTTGTCCCCCTCCAGGACCCCCCGGATGTAGCCGTCCACGCTGCGGACATAGGAGTACCGGCAGCCGCCGAAGTCGGAGTGGGCGGCGGCCCCCAGGCCCACATACGGCTCGCCCATCCAGTATTTCAGATTGTGCCGGGACTGATACCCCGGTTTGGCGAAGTTGGAGATCTCGTACTGTTCATAGCCCGCCTCGGCCAGGCGGTCCACCGTCCACAGATAGCGGTCGGCCAGGGCGTCGTCGTCGGGAAGGGCCAGACCGTCCGCCGCCCGCCGCGCCAGGGGAGTGCCCTCCTCCACCGTGAGCCCGTAGCAGGACAGATGCTCCGGCTCCAGGGCCAGGGCGTCCTCCACGCTCTGGATCCAGTGTTCGGGGGTCTGCCCCGGCAGACCGCAGATCAGGTCCAGGTTCAGGTTTTTGATCTTTGCCTTTCGGGCGGCGGCCACCGCCTCTTTCACCTGATAGAACTTGTGGGGGCGGCCCACCGCCTCCAGCTCGTCGTCATTGGAGGACTGCATCCCCAGGGAGAGGCGGTTCACTCCCGCCCGGCGGAGGCGGACCAGGGTCTTGTAGTCGGCGCTGTCCGGGTTGGCCTCCACGGTGATCTCCGCGTCCCGGGCCACATTGAACTGCCGCTTCACAGCGGAGAGCAGCTCCCGCAGACGCTTTTCCCCGTACCAGGTGGGGGTGCCCCCGCCGATGTAGACGCTGTTCACGATCTGCTTTTTGGCCAGAGGGGCGGTCTCGGCGATGTGCTTCAGCAGCGCCCGCTGGTAGTCGTCCATGCGGTCGGCCCGGTCGGCCACGGAGTAGAAGTCGCAGTAGTCGCACTTGCTCCGGCAGAAGGGGATATGCAGATAGAGACCCAATGTGTTTCCCATGGGGAAGCCTCCTTTCCCGTAAACGGGGCGCGGCGGTGGGCTGTAGTGTGATTATACCTCTTTTTCTCCCGGCTTGCAATCCCGGCGGGGCGGATTTCGACGGAAAACCTCAAATCTGATTTTTAAAATTATTTCTTATAATTTTAACTTGACATCTCATTTCAAAAAGCGTACTATCATGATAACGGAACGACATCCCATAATTTTGGAAAGAGGCGGCGGCTATGGAACAGGCCATCGAGCTGAGCGGGTATCAGGATCTGCCGAGGCGCAGGGCCCGGCCCACGGAGAAGGGGCGGGACCCCTACGACGGCCTGCGGCCCTGGTCGGCGGTCACCCACGGGATCGGGGCGGCGCTGGCCCTGGCCGGCACCGTGCTCCTGATCGTCAAGACGGCCCTGACCGGGGGCGGCCCCTGGAAGATCGTGTCCTTCGCCATTTACGGGGCGTCCATGATCTGCCTGTATCTGGCCTCCACCCTGTACCACTGCGTGAACGCCTCGGTCAAGGGCCGGCTGGCCCTGCGGAAGTTCGACCACGCCTCCATCTACTTCCTCATCGCCGGGACCTATACCCCCGTGTGCCTCACCGCCCTGCGGGGACCCTGGGGCTGGTCCATCTTCGGGGTGGTGTGGGGGCTGACCATCGCCGGACTGGTGATGACCTTCGCCTGGATCGACTGCCCCCGGCAGCTCACCGCCGGGATCTATCTGGCCATGGGCTGGCTGTCGGCCATCGCCATCTGGCCGCTGTGGAACGCCATGGGCTGGCGGGGGATGTTCTGGCTGGCCCTGGGCGGGGTGCTGTATACCATCGGCGGGCTGTCCTACGCCCTCAAGTGGCCCGGCAGGGACAATCCGCGGTTCGGCTGCCACGAGATCTTCCATGTGTTCATCGTGCTGGGCTCCATCGCCCACTTTATGCTGGTCTACCGGGTGCTTTTGCCCCTGTAGAACAATACCTCAAAAGACAGGGCCCCGGCTCCCCGGTGGAGCCGGGGCCCTGCCGCGTGTAAAAAAACCGCCCTTCCGGACAAATCGACGGAGAAAACCGTTGCGGCGGCGGGCCGGTTGTGATAAAATGGATAAATCAGAAAGGCGTCCGGGCCGAAAGCGGGTCCGGGCGGGAACGGGGGAAAGACTATGAGCGATATGACAGCCGGCCGCGCCATCCGGGTCATCGGGCACCGCAACCCGGACACCGACTCCATCTGCGCGGCCATCGCGTACAGCCGCCTGAAGGGAAAGCTCGACCCGGGGCACACCTACCAGCCCTGCCGGGCGGGGATGCTGAACCGGGAGACCGAGTTCGCCCTCGACCGCTTTCAGGTACCGGCCCCCCAGCTCTGTACCGACGTGAGTCCCCAGCTCTGGGACGTGGACTACCGCCGCCGGCCGGGCGTGGACGGCGAGATGAGCCTGCGCCGGGCCTGGAAGACCATGCGGGAGGAGGACCTGGACACCCTCTGCGTGGTGGAGGGGGATACCCTCAAGGGCCTCATCACGGTGACGGATATCGCCACCGCCAACATGGACGTGATGGGCACCGGCGTTCTGGCCGACTCCAAAACCAGCTTCAAAAACGTGGTGGAGACCCTGGACGCCGAGGTGCTGGTGGGGGACATCGAGGGCAGGACGGTGGAGGGACACATCGTCATCGGGGCCAGCAGCCCCGAGCAGATGGAGAAGGTCATCTCCAGGGGGGACATCGTCATCCTGGGCAACCGGGCGGAGGGGCAGCTCACCGCCATGGAGATGGACGCGGCCTGCATCGTCGTCTGCGCGGGCTCCAAGGTCTCCCGGGCCATCTGTATGCTGGCGGAGGAGAAGGGCTGCATCATCCTCCGCACCGACTACGACACCTACGCCGCCGGCCAGATGATCCCCCAGGCGGCCCCCATCCGGCACTTTATGGTGTCGGAGGGCCTTATCACCTTCACGCTGGACAGCCTGGTGGAGGATGTGTCCAAGGTGATGGCCGCCGTCCGGCACCGCTACTTCCCCGTGCTGGACAGCGACGGCAGGTACTTAGGGGTGATCTCCCGCCGGAATTTGCTGAACCAGCGCAAAAAGCAGCTCATCCTGGTGGACCACAACGAGAAGTCCCAGGCCGCCGAGGGGATGGACGAGGCCGAGGTGCTGGAGATCATCGACCACCACCGCATCAACACCCTGGAGACCGACGGGCCGGTCTATTTCCGGAACGTGCCCGTTGGCTGCACCTGCACCATCGTCTACCAGATGTACCAGGAGAACGGCGCGGACATCGACCCGCCCACCGCGGGGCTGATGCTGTCCGCCATCCTGTCCGATACCCTCATGTTCCGCAGCCCCACCTGCACC
>CANQKJ010000181.1 GCA_947624465.1 uncultured Oscillospiraceae bacterium | reverse complement strand
TCCCGGCCCTCGATGAGACCCACGGTCTGCTCGGCGGCCATGATGATGTTCTTGTTGTTGGGCAGCACAAAGACCACCTCAGCGGGGGTCTTGGCGATCTCCCGGGCGATGTCCTCGGTGGAGGGGTTCATGGTCTGGCCGCCGGAGATGATGCCGTCCGCCCCCAGGTCCTTGAACAGAGCCGCCATCCCGGCGCCGGCGGCCACCGCCACCACGCCGTATCTCTTCTCGGCGGGGACGGGGGTGCCCTCCTCCTGGGCCTCCAGCTCGGCCTCCACCGCCTCCAGATCGTCGGTGGACTGGGCCTTGCGGCCGGCGGCCAGGTCCTGGGCCTGGGTGACCATGTTCTCGATCTTGGCCAGCTCCAGGGTGCCGTACTTCTGGGCCTCGTTCAGGGCGTCGCCGGGGATGTTGGTGTGGACGTGGACCTTGAAGGACTCGTCGTCCTCGCCGATGACCAGGCTGTCGCCGATGGAGGAGAGATACCGGCGGTAGGGGTCCAGGTCCACCTCGCCCTTCGTCTTGCGGACGATGAACACCGTGTCGAAGGCGAAGGTGATCTCCTCCTGGCTGAGGGCGGCGAAATCCGCCTTCTCCTGGGCGGCGGGCAGGCCCTCCTCCTGCACCTCGGGGGCGGGGACGCCGTTCAGCTCGTCCAGCATCCCCTGGAGGATGACCAGGAAGCCCTTGCCGCCGGCGTCCACCACGCCGGCCTTTTTCAGCACCGGGTTCTGGTTGACGGTGTCGGCCAGGGCGATCTGTCCCTCGGCGATGGCGTCGGCCAGGACGGCCTCCACCTCGCTCCCGCGGGCGGCGGTCTCGGCGGCCTTGGCGGCGGCCAGGCGGGACACGGTGAGGATGGTGCCCTCGGTGGGGTTCATGACCGCCTTATAGGCGGTGGTGACGCCAGCGTTGAGGGCGGCGGCGATCTGGACCCCGTCGGCCTCATCCAGCTCCTTCAGGGTCTTGGCAAAGCCCCGGAACAGCAGGGACAGGATGACGCCGGAATTGCCTCTGGCCCCCCGCAGCAGGGCGGAGGCGTTGGTGGACGCCGCCTGGCCGATGGACCTGGAGGGCTTCTTCAGCGCCTCGGCGGCGGCGGTGCCGATGGACAGGGACATATTGGTGCCGGTGTCCCCGTCGGGCACGGGAAACACGTTCAGATCGTTGATGCCCTGCTTCTGGGCGTTGATGGAGGCGGAGGCGTGGATCACCATGCGCTGAAAGACAGCGCCGTCGATTTTGTTCATGTTCGGACGTTTCCTTTCTGTCTGGGCGGGCGCTTACCCGATCACCATAGAGTCGACGCAGACGTTCACGCCGCGGACCTCCACCCCGGTCAGGCGGTGGACGTTGTACTTGACCTCGCTCTGGATGGAGCGGCCCACGGTCACCAGGTTCACCCCGTTGTCCACGATGATGTGCAGCTCGATGGTGATGGACTGGTCTTCGTGATGGATGATCCGCACGCCCTTGGCCATGGACTCTTTGCGGAGCAGATGGACCAGACCGTCGGTCTTGGAGCGGAAGGCCATGCCCTTGACTCCGTAGCAGCTGGTGGCCACCGCGCCGGTCAGGTTGGTGTACACATCGTTGCTCAGCCGGATGCGGCCCTTCTCGGTTTGTATCTTCATGGAATCTCCTTCCTTTCCTGCAAATGGTTGGGGGATCGGGCACAGTTTTTCCTATTGTATTCTATTTTCGGAGAAATTACAAGTGTCTTTTGCGCCTTTTGGGGGGATTCCCGCGCCGCCGGGAATTTTTAGGAGATATACCCGGATTTTTTCAAAATCCCATTGTAATTTTTCCCGCAATCGTGTAAACTAAAGACAGTCGTCCATTACATCGAGGAGGAACGCATTATGAAAAAAGCCGGTTTCATCGTGAGCATCGCCGCCATGGTGGTGGCCGTGGGCGCGCTGGTCTGCGCCATCGTGGCCCTGGTGGCCCGCCAGCGGGACTGATCCCCAAAAGGAGGCGCGTCTGACATGGAGAAAAAGCACTGGCTGCTGAAGCTGATCGCCGCCGTCCTGCTGCTGGGGGCGGCCGCCTGCGCCGTCACCGTCTACTGGGACAAGCTGACGGACCTGTTTTATACCCTTTACGACAGGATCGAAGAGCGCAGGGCCGACCGCGCCGCCGTCCTGTCCGAGTACGCGGACTACGACGACGGCGCCCTGGCCGACGAGTGAGCAAATCTGTAAGAATCCCCCCGGCGTTACCGCCGGGGGGATTTTTCCGCGCTCTTTATCGGATCTTTCTGGCCTCCAGGTAGAACCGCTTGTCGTGGGCCTCGCCCATGGAAAAGGTCTTGCGGGGGAGCACTCCGTCGTGGATGACGGCGGGGAACAGCCCCTCCTTGGCCATGGGGGGCAGCAGGAAGGCGATGTTGCCGGGCCGGGCGGCGAACTCCCGGGCCACGTCCTCCCCGTGGATATAGTCCACCCGCCCCGCGTGGTCCGCCAGCCAGTCGTCCAGGAAGTTCTGGAGGGCGGCCACCGGCAGCTGGGCGGCGGCAAAGGGCAGGGTCACGGCCCCCTCCCCGCCCGCGGTCACATAGGGCAGCACATGGCCCTCTCCGGGGCGGGCTGCCGGTTCGGCGCCGGGATACCGGGCGATCAGGGCCTCCACCAGCTCCTCCCACTTCGTATTGAACACCACCCGGTGGATGGGCTCGAACTCCAGGGACTCATCGTGGAGGTTCACCAGCTCGCACAGGGCGAACCGGGCGGGCAGGGACTCCCACCGCTCGGGGGGCGCGAGCCGCTTCTGCCGCTCATAGCACTCCTTGGCGGTGGCGAGGGAGTGGTTCCCGTCCCCCACCGCGAAGAGCATCACCGGCTGGCCCTCCGCATGATAGCGCCTCCCGAAGTCCTCCGGGTCGGCCAGGGCAGACAGGGCGGCGGCCGCCTGGGCAAGCTGCTCCTCCCCCAGCTTCCACCCGGCGATGTGCCCGCCCCGCTCCATCAAATCGAAGTCGTAGAGTTCTTCCATCCGCCCCTTTTGGGCCGAGAGCGGCTCGATGACGGTGCGGCCCGGGTCGTCGGTCAGGAGCATGGCGTGGGGCAGCTCGATGGGGGCGTTTTTCCGCACCGCCACCCTGGGCGGGATGCGGGAGAGGACCACCCCCTCGGTGGCGCGGACGGCGGCCCCGGAGCCGGGCTCGTAGTCGTACTGCTCCAGATCCACCATGCCCACCAGTCCCCGGCGGACCTTGCCGCAGTCCAGGGTGCGCTCCACATAGATCATGGCGGCGGGCAGCTCGTCGAACCGCCCCTCCCGCAGGTAGCCGGACATGGTGCTGTTGATGTCCATGATGTCGGTCTCCACATGGGGGCCGTCCAGGCTGCTCTCAGGCAGGATCAGCCGCAGGGCGGAGGGGGCGCGGCCCACCCGCTCCTCTACCCTCTGCCAGTATTCCGGCTGAGAGGTGTACTGATCGCAGGCCACCACGCTCCACAGGGACAGGTCGCAGTCCCTGGGGAGCAGGATATCGGCGGGCCGGAAGGGCAGCTTGTCAAACGGTTCTGCCATGGCGATTCCTCTTTGGGCGGTCCGAACCGCCTTTTACAGCGCCGCCTTGATGGCGGCCAGCAGGTCTGGGAACTCCTCGTAGGCGGGCAGCTCCGGGTGGGCGGCCTTGATGGCGTCGGTGGACTTGAACAGGAAGCCCGCCTTGCTGGCCTGGATCATGGCCAGGTCGTTGAAGCTGTCCCCGGCGGCGATGGTCTCGAACCCGCAGGACTGGAGGGCCCGCACGGTGGTGAGCTTGGACTTCTCACACCGCATCTGGTAGCCCGTGATCTCGCCGTTCTCCCCCACCTTCAGGGTATTGCAGTAGATGGAGGGCCAGTTCAGCTTTTCCATCAGGGGCTTGGCGAACTGCTCGAAGGTGTCGCTGAGGATCACCACCTGGGTGATGGTCCGCAGCTCGTCCAGGAACTCCTTCGCCCCCGGCAGCGGGTCGATCCCGGCGATGGTGGCCTGGATCTCCTTGAGGCCCAGCCCGTGCTCTTTGAGGATGGCCAGGCGGTACTTCATCAGCTTGTCGAAGTCGGGTTCGTCCCGGGTGGTGCGGCGCAGCTCGGGGATGCCGCTGGCCTCGGCGAAGGCGATCCAGATCTCGGGCACCAGGACGCCCTCCATATCCAAACAGACGATATTCATGGGTAAATCTCCTTTATTACAGGGTTTTCAGGAACCGTTCCAGCCGGCGGAGCGCCTCGTCCAGGTCCTTCATGGAGGCGGCGTAGCAGGCCCGGACGAAGCCCTCTCCGCCGGGGCCGAAGGCGGAGCCGGGGATGACCGCCACCTTCTCGGCGGCCAGGAACCGATCGCAGAACTCCACCGAGGTGAGTCCGGTGGACCTGACGCAGGGGAAGGTGTAGAAGGCCCCCCTGGGCTCGAAGCAGTCCAGCCCCAGGGAGCGGAAGCCGTCCACCAGGAAGCGGCGGCGGCCGTCGTACTCGTCCCGCATGGCCTCGATATCCCTGTC
>CANQKJ010000180.1 GCA_947624465.1 uncultured Oscillospiraceae bacterium | reverse complement strand
CGGCCACCCGGTCAAAGGGGGCCAGCTCCTCAGGGGAGTGGGTGACGGACTCCACGAACAGGGCCTTCTCGTCGTCGAACACGGCCAGCTTGGTGGAGGTGGAGCCGGGATTCAGAATGAGCAGACGCATATGTAGTCCTCCTTACTTCTGGGCGGCCACCGCGCTGATGACGATGGACAGGTACTTCTCCTCGGGGGTGGAGCCGCGGCTGGTCATGACGATGGGGCACTTGGCGCCCACGATGAAGCCGGCCATCTTGGCGTGGCAGGTGACGGCCAGCATCTTGCCCATGATGTTGCCGGCGTGGATGTTGGGGGCCACCAGCACGTCGCAGTCGCCGGCGCAGGGGCTGTTGAAGCCCTTGAACTCGGCGATCTCCCTGGACACGGCGCAGTCGTAGGAGATGGGTCCCTCCACGATGCAGCCGGGGATCTCGCCCCGCTGGTTCATCTGCTTGAGGGCGTCGCCCTCCACGGTCTCGGGCATCTTGGGGTTGAGTTTCTCCACGCAGGCCAGCACGCCCACCTTGGGCATATCGTAGCCCATGGCCCGCAGGGTGTCCACGGTGTTCAGGATGATGTCCTTCTTCTGCTCCAGGGTGGGATAGGTCACCATGCCGCCGTCCACGGGCACCAGCAGCTTGTGATAGGTGGGGATCTCAAAGGCGGTGAAGTGGCTCATGGTGCGGCCCTGGCCCAGGCCGTTCTCCTTGTCCACCACGGCCTTGAGCAGCACGGAGGTGTCCAGCTTGCCCTTCATGAGAAAGTCGGCCTTCCCCTCCCGGACCAGGGAGACGGCCTTCCGGGCGGACTCGGCCAGGTCGGGCACGTCGTAGATGTCCTCGGCGGGCACGGCGGCGCCGAACTCGGCCAGCGCGGCGTCGATGGCGGCTTTATCGCCCACCAGCACGGGGATGGCGATGCCCTCCTCCCGGGCCTTCAGCACGGCCTCGATGGTGTGGGGGTCGCCGGCGGCGGCCACCGCCATGCGGGCGGTGTGGGGCTTGCTCTTGGCGGCGTGGATGAGCTCGTCGAACGTTTTGAAAACCATGATGGACTTCCCCTTTCTCATATTGCAAATCATATATCTTGCAAGATTTCTCATACTTTTAGGATACTACTATTTTACCAAAAGTCAAGGGAATTGCGGGATGGGATTTTGCACAAAAGTACAGGGCAAAATCCGTCACTTTCGACGAGAATCAGGCCTCCCCTTGCACTTTTCCGGCCCGTCTGTTATTCTTTATATGTTGCAGGAAATAAGATATAGGAGGAATCTCCCATGCCCGCCATCAAAAAGCGCTCCCTGGTGGACCAGGTCTATGACCGGCTCCGCGCCGACATCGTCTCCCTGCACGTCCCCCTGGGCAGCCGGGTCAACGTCAACGAACTCCAGGAGACCCTGGGGGTGTCCTGCACCCCCATCCGGGAGGCCGTCAACCGCCTCCAGCAGGAGGGGCTCATCGAGTATGAAAACAACATCGGGGCGCGGGTCATCTCCCTCACCCCCAAGGACGTGGAGGACATCCAGCAGCTGGCGGTGACCCTCCACTGCGCCGCGGCCGAGCTGGCCATGGCCAGGGGCGACCGGGCCGAGATGGCCGCCCAGATCGGCCGGCGCATCGCCGAGTTCGAGACCGCCTCCACCCCCCAGGGGCAGGTGACCGCCGTCCACCAGCTTGTGGGGGTGTTCTACGCCCACTGCGGCAACACCCGGCTGGACCGCTCCATGCTGGCCATCCAGGGCCAGCAGCTTCTGCTCCGCTCCCTCTACGCCGCCGGCGGGGCGGACGTCCCCCGCGACCTGGCCGACTTCCGCCGCGTCCTGGCCGGCGTGGAGGCGGGCGACGCCGCCGCCGTCTGCGCCGCCCTCCGGGAGAACGCGGAGCGGATGGAGCGGGCGGTCCAGGCGGGACTGAGACAGTAACGGAGACGAAAAGAGGCCGTCCGGACCGGACGGCCTCTTTTTCACGTTGTAAGCGGGGGGCCTCAGTACGCCACGCCCCAGTAGATCATCTTGTGGGCGGGCCTGCCGCAGCAGACGCACTTGTCGTCCACCTGCTCCTGGGCGAAGGGGATGCACCGGGAGGAGACGCCGGCCCGCTCCTTCATCTCGTTCTCACAGGCCGCGTCGCCGCACCACATGGTCTTGGCGAAGCCGCCCTCAGTCTCCATGAAGGTCTTGACCTCGGCCACGGTATGGCAGGCCCTGGTGTGGTCCTCCAGGTTCTTTTTGGCCCGGGCGTAGAGGCCGTCGTGGACCTCGTCCAGCAGGCGCTTGACCGTGTCCTCCAGCCCCGCCAGCGGCACGAACACCTTCTCGCCGCTGTCCCGGCGGCAGATGCAGCACTGGCCCTGCTCCATATCCCTGGGGCCGATCTCCACCCGCAGGGGGATGCCCTTCATCTCGTACTCGGCGGCCTTCCAGCCCATGGACTGGTCGCTGTCGTCGATGTCCGCCCGGACGCCGGCGGCCTTCAGCCGGTCCAGGATGGAGTTGGCGGCGTCCAGCACGCCGGGCTTGTGCTGGGCCACGGGGATGACCATGGCCTGGATGGGGGCCACCCGGGGCGGGAGGACCAGGCCCCGGTTGTCGCCGTGGGTCATGATGACGCCGCCGATGGTGCGGGTGGTGAAGCCCCAGGAGGTCTCGTAGGGGGTCTTCTGGGTGTTGTCCTTGTCGGTGAACGCGATATCGAAAGCTTTGGCGAAACCGTTGCCGAAGTAGTGGCTGGTGCCGTTCTGGAGGGCCTTACGGTCGTGCATCATGCACTCGATGGTATAGGTGCGCTCCGCGCCGGCGAACTTCTCCTTGTCGGTCTTGATGCCCTTCACCACCGGCATGGCCAGGATGTTCTCGCAGATGTCGGCGTAGACATTGAGCATCTGTTCGGTCTCGGCGATGGCCTCCTCGGCGGTGGCGTGGAGGGTGTGGCCCTCCTGCCACAGAAATTCCCGGTGGCGGAGGAAGGGCCGGGTGGTCTTCTCCCAGCGGAGGACGGAGCACCACTGGTTGTAGAGCAGGGGCAGGTCCCGCCAGGAGTGGACGATCTGGCTCCAATGTTCGCAGAACAGGGTCTCGCTGGTGGGCCGGACGCACAGCCGCTCGTCCAGCTTCTCGCTGCCGCCCATGGTGACCCAGGCGCACTCGGGGGCGAAGCCCTCCACGTGGTCCTTCTCCTTCTGGAGCAGGCTCTCGGGGATGAGCAGGGGCATGGCCACGTTGGTGTGGCCGGTGGCCTTGAACCGGGCGTCCATCTCCCGCTGGATGTTCTCCCAGATGGCGTAGCCGTAGGGGCGGAGGATGAACATGCCCTTCACGCTGGTGTAGCCGATGAGGTCCGCCTTGGTGCACACGTCGGTGTACCACTGGGCGAAGTCCACCTCCATGTCGGTGATCTGCTCCACCTGCTTTTTGCTCTGTGCCATATCGCGATCATCCTTTACGATAAAATGATGGGACTCGTGGTCAAACAAGTACACCAATTATAGCGCGAAACCGCGCCAGCGTCAATATCGGGTGGCCCAGCCGGACACCAGGGCCGCCGGGACCAGCCACAGCAGCAAAAACACCAGCATGGTCCCCGGGGAGAGGGAGGCGAAGGCCCGGGCCAGACAGAGGTAGAAGGCCAGGGCCAGCCCCGCTCCCGCGCCCAGCAGGTCGAAGCCCAGGCCCCAGCGGGTGGCGCTCAACAGCCGCTTGGCCCCCACCACCGCCTCGGCGTAGCCCCCCAGCCCCTCCCGGCACAGGACGGCGGTGAGGGAGGACTCGTGGGCGAAGCGCTTGGAGGACAGCTCCCGGCGGCGGTCCAGGCTGGGGAACTCCATCTGGTCCACCGGCAGCTTGAAGCGCTGGCGGAGCATCTTGGGGATGATGAGGAAGTCCCGGGTGGCCAGGATGGGATCCAGGCCGTTTTCCACCAGCACGTCCACCGCCTGGGCGATGGCGGGGTGGAGGGTGTAGTTCAAAGCGAAGATGGCGGTGAGGGCCCCGTCCACGGCGCAGAACACGGCGTTTTTCACCTTGATGCCCTGGGGCATGGTCACCCCCATCAGCTCCATGAACGCCCCGGAGCCCACGATGACCGACTGCCCGGCGATGACGCCGGTGACGCCCCCCTCGTGGAAAATCACCTGGCTCACCCGCCGCCCCAGGCCGCCCTTGGCCCGGAGCATATCGGAGAAGGGCTTGGCAAGGCCGCTGCCCGTCTCCCGGATGAGGGTGGTGGTGTAGGCCAGGGCAGTCTCCAGGGAGGCGTCCCCGAGGAGCTTGATGCCGTTGAGGGTGACGCTTCCGGGGGGGAAGAGGTCGGCGTCGGTGAGGATGACCCCCTGCTTGCCCCCCACCCAGGCCATGCCGTCCCAGCCGCCCAGGGCGCCGCCCACCTTCGCCAGACGGCGGCTCAAGGAGGAGAAGGGGAGGGAGAAGGTGAGGAAGGAGGAGAAGCCGCACCCGGCGGTGAGCCCGGCGGAGAGGCACCAGAAGAAGAGCGCGGGCTCCCGCCGCCCCACCGAGGCCAGCAGGGCGAACAGTCCGGCGCACAGGAGGATGAGCGGGGCGGCCAGGTGGT
>CANQKJ010000179.1 GCA_947624465.1 uncultured Oscillospiraceae bacterium | reverse complement strand
CGATCATCTGGGGCCAATGCTGGAGCGGACCCAGATAGTTGCCCAGATGCAGCGCGCCGCTGGGCTGGATGCCGGAGAGCATCACTTTTTTCGCCGCCTGTTCTTCCTTTTGAATCACTTGTTCTTCCATATGGGAAAACCTCTTTTCGGTTTACTCCTGGGTCAGATACCCGCTGATGTCCACGGGGGCGGCGTCGGACCAGAGGCGCTCCAGGGAGTAGAATTCCCGGGCCTCCTCGGTGAAGATGTGGACCACCACCGCGGAGTAGTCCAGCAGGGTCCACTGGCCGCCCCGGTGCCCCTCGATGTGGTGGGGCTCCTCTCCCGCTTTGGACAGTGCCTCCTCCACAGCGTCCGCCAGGGCGCGCACCTGGGTGTTGGAGGTGCCGTTACAGATGACGAAGTAGTCCGCCAGCGTGGTCTGGTCGGCGGTGTAGAGCACCCGGATGTCCTTTCCCTTCTTATCGTCCAGGGCCTTGACGGCCAGGCCGATCATCTCTTTCGCTTCCAGCATGATATCACGTTCTCCTTTCAATTTCAATCGTCACTCTGCCGGTCCGGCTCACCCGGCGGAGGGGTCTTTCAGTCTGCCCGTGCTGGAGGACAGCCGGTTCCCGTCGTCGCTGACCGAGATCAGGTCAAGCTGGTCGATGGTGACCTCCTCCACATAGGGGTTCAGGGATTCGTTGATGAGGGCGATCAGTTCTTTCTGTTTGGGGAACACCCGGTAGAGGTAAACCGCGCCGTCGATATCGACCCCGTAGTAGGGCATGGTGGTGAAGTTCACGTCCTCCGTGTCCAGCCCGCCCACAACGGCCGACTGGGCAAACCAGACCATGTTCCCCAGGGTCATATCGCTCTCCACGTTCTGATTGAACAGGTCCACCAGCTGGGGCACCTTCAGCACGTTCTGGGGCTGGAGGGTCTGCTCCAGCACCGCCTTCAAAAAGTCGTGCTGGACATTGAGGCGGGAGATATCGCTGGAGGGCGCGGGCACGCCGTCGTTGTTCTTCCGCCAGCGGACCACCTCCATGGCCTGCCGCCCGTTCAGGCGGATCCACCCCTCCTCAAAGTGGATGTGGAGGTCCTGATAGGGGTCGTCATATCCCATGTGCCAGGGGATATAGAAGTCCACGCCCCCAATGGCCTCCACCAGCTGGCCCACGATCTCCCAGTTGATCTTCACATAGTAGTCAGGCACAAAGCCCACCAGCCTGGAGACCTCCGTTTTCAGCGCCTTGACGCCCTCCGCGCCCCCGCCGCTCATGGGATAGACGGAGTTGATCATCTTCTGGGCCACCGATTTATAGGGGGAATTGTAAATGGTGTCCCGGGGGATGGACATGACGGTGGCCTTTTGGTTGGTCACGTCATAGGAGGCCACCATGAGCGTATCAGTGCTGCCGGAGACGATATCCTCGCCAAAGATCAGCACGGTGAAGAAGTCCTCGCTCCTGCGCTCCCCGGTGGACAGGGGGCGCACCCCCTCCTCCTGCTCCGGGCCGGGGTCGCCGCTGGCCCCCGGATCGTCCGCCGGTTTGCTGGAAACCGGGTCGGGTCCGGGCAGGCTCGGCTTGACCACCCAGCGGCTCCACAGCACCGTCACCACGGCGGCCAGCGCCATGATCGCCGCCAGGACGATCATCACCACCATCATGACACGCTCCCGCCGGCCCTTCCCGTTTCCCGGGGTCCTGCCCCCGCCGGAAGGGACGGCGCGTCCGCCCGCTCTGTTTTCGATCCGTTTCCCGCTCATGCGCGTTTTCCCCTTGTGTAATATGTATAGGCCTCCACCGTGTTATGGTGGACGACGCGGCCCCGCTCCTCCATCTCCTGGATGGACAGCCAGGCCCCCATGGCCACCGCCCCGTCCAGGTCCTCATAGGCCAGCGCCCGCAGCTCCTCCGCCTCCGGGAAGTCCCGGTTGGGCTCGATATAATCCGCCAGATAGAGCAGCTTCTCCTCCAGGCTCATGCCCGCCCGGGCGGTGGTGTGGTAGCGGATGGTCTCCACCACCACGTCCTCCTGCCCGAACACGTATTTTGCCATGGCAGCGCCGCTCTTGGAGTGGAGCAGCTTTTCGGCACTCCGCTCCAGCCCGTCCAGAGGCTCGCCGTACCGGTCGCAGACGGCCAGATGCTCCTCCAGCGTCCAATACTTCGTGCAGTCGTGGAGGATGGCCGCCCGGCGCATGACGTCCTCGTCCGCCCCCCAGCGGCGGGCCAGCGCTGCCGCGGTCTCCTCGATGCCTTTGATGTGGGCCAGCCGTTTGGCCTTCACCCTGGACCAGGACACCCGCCGCAGATCCTCTATCGTGAGACGGGAGAGATCGGCGTCCGTTCCGTACAGCCTCTCCCGGAGGATATATCCGTATACCGCCGGGGCCAGGCGGGACGCGCCCTCTCCCCGGCCCAGGCACTCTCTCAGCTGGGTGGAGGACACCTCCACCAAATCGGGGATGGCGATAAGCTCCACCCGTGCGCCGTAGTCCCGCTCCAGACGGGCCTTCTGGTCCGCGAACGCCGCCTGGTCGTCGGACAGGCGGCGGGCGAAGGCGCAGATGCCGGCCAGCTCCAGGATGCGCTCCGGCTCGTGCCAGGTGTGGAGGGTCAAAAACATATCGGTCCCCACCAACAGCCACAGCTCGTCCCCCGACCATCGCTCCGCAGCCTCGGCCAGGGTGTCGGAGGTATAGCTCTTGCCCTGCCGCGCCACCTCTACGTCCCAGACCTCGGTGATTCTGGGCAGAAGGAGGTTATCCGCCGCGATGGCCGTCATCTCCAGCCGCTTTTCGGGAGAGGGGCTGCCGGGGGCCAGCTCCTTGTGGGGCGGGTCCCCCGCCGGGACGAACACCAGCTTGTCCAGCTTCAGCGCCTCGACGGCCGCCCTGGCCGCCGCCATATGGCCCAGGTGGGGAGGGTTGAAGCTGCCGCCGTAGATACCGATCTTCATGAGACCACCGCCTAAGGAGTTATGATATCACGAACACAACGTCAAGTCATGGACAAAACGTATCGGATCTGTAAAAACCGGCTCACCTGACCAGCCGTATGCGCTTCTCCTTCGGCCTGCTGTGGGTCTCCCGGTACAGGACGAACTTGCCGCCGATGACCTGCACCACCTCGGCCCGGACGGCCTTCGCCAACGCCTCAGCCCCTTCCCGTGCGGAGAGGGGGCTGTTCTCCAGCACCCTGCCCTTGATGAGTTCCCGGGCCTCCAGGGCGTCGTCGGCCTGTTTGATGAGGTTTTCCCCCACACCGTCCTTGCCGATGTGGACGATGGTGTCGATCTCGTTGGCCAGGCCCCGCAGCTGGGCCCGCTGCTTGCTTGTAAGTTCCATATCGTCCTCACAAACTCCTTTCCGCTTCGTCTGCCTTGCGGCAGACATCCGCTTCAATCCGTTGCTCGTCCTCTCCCCACAAAAACTGAAGTTTTTGCGGGGACCCCGTTATTTTTCTTTCAAATACGCCGCCAGCTTCTCCGCGAAGGCCCGCAGCGCCTTGCCCCGGTGGGAGATGGCGTTCTTCTCCTCCGGGGAGAGCTGGGCGAAGGTCTTTTTCAGCCCCGGCAGGAAGAACACCGGGTCGTAGCCGAAGCCGCCCTCCCCCATGGGGGCGAAGGCAATGGTCCCCGTGCACTCCCCCCGGACGGAGATCACGTCCCCATTTGGGAAGCAGCAGGTGACCACCGACACGAACTTTGCCCCTCTGGGCTGGCCCCGCAGGTTCTCCAGCAGCAGGCGGTAACGTCCCGCGTCGTCCAGGCCGGGGCCGCCATACCGGGCGGAATACACGCCGGGGGCGCCGTTCAGGGCGTCCACGCACAGGCCGGAGTCGTCGGCCACGGCGGGCAGGCCGCTGGCCTCCATCACCGCTTTGGCTTTCAGCAGGGAGTTCTCCTCAAAGGTGGAGCCGGTCTCCTCCACCTCCACGTCCACTCCCGCGTCGGCCTCGGAGCAGACCTCCACGCCCAGGGAGGACAATATCTCGTTCAGCTCCACCAGCTTTTTCGGATTCTTGCTCGCCAATACCAGCTTCACATCCATCACAGCTCCCACGGGTCCTTGCCCTTTTTGATGTTTTCCTGACGCTTCTCCAGCTCCCGCTCCCGCTTTTCCGCCTCCCGGCGGGCGTCCTTCTCCTCCCTGGAGGCGGTGAATCTGTCAAACGCGCCCGCGAATTTTTTGCCGATCTCGTCTACCTTGTCCCCGAGCTTGTCGAAGTTGTCCTGGAACTCCTTCACGGGGATGATGACCGTTTTGCAGTCCGGGCAGTAGAACGCCTCCGCCGTCTTATACGTCAGCAGGGGAAGTTCGCTGAGCCAGACCTGCTCCCGGTCGTCCAAATTGCCCCAATATCCCTTTGGACTGCCGGCAATCCACCGTACCCGGTACTGCGTGGCGGGAATGAACCCCTCCCGCATCTCTTTTTTACAGTAAGGACATTCCACTTGACAGCACCTCTTACAGCAGGGCCTCGGTGAAGGCTCTGGGGTCGAAGGGCCGCAGGTCGTCCACGCCCTCGCCCACGCCCACGAACTTGACAGGCACCCCCAGTTCCTTGGCGATGGCGATGACGATG
>CANQKJ010000178.1 GCA_947624465.1 uncultured Oscillospiraceae bacterium | reverse complement strand
GCGGTCCTGAGCCTTTGCGGCGGCTTCACCGCCGCCGTCCCCACCGCCCGGCCGAAGGGCATGGCCCCCGAGCCCACGGCGGTGGCGATGGCGTTGGGCGCGTCGGTCCAGCCGTTGACAAAGACCACCGCCAGTGCCAGCAGGCGGGGCAGAGCGCTCTGCATGGGCACACCCCCTCGGCCAAGGGTATGGCCCGCCTGTCCGGTTTAGAATGGGCCGGAAAATTTTTTGCGAAAAACTTTGAAAAAATAAAGGGTTTTTATCCCCGGACGACGTAATTGTAAAAGAGTATGTCCTTGTACGCGAGGGAGGTCATCGCATGAATATCCGTGAACGCACGGAGGAGCTGGAGCGGCAGACCCTGTCGCCCCGGGCCTGTCTGTCGGAAAACTCGAGGGGGAGGGCGGTGCCCATCCCCGACGACCCCATGCGCACCTGTTTCCAGCGGGACATCGACCGGGTG
The DNA here is from genome assembly GCA_947624465.1 of uncultured Oscillospiraceae bacterium. Lineage (GTDB taxonomy): Bacteria > Bacillota > Clostridia > Oscillospirales > Oscillospiraceae > Enterenecus. Next base: position 4,134 of record CANQKJ010000178.1, on the reverse strand, counting down.
GTCCACAGCAAGGCGTTCCGCCGTCTGAAACACAAGACCCAGGTGTTCCTCCAGCCCGAGGGGGACCACTACCGCACCCGCATGACCCACACCCTGGAGGTCTCCCGCATCGCCCGGACCATGGCCCGGGGCCTGCGGCTCAACGAGGACCTCACCGAGGCGGCCGCCCTGGGCCACGATTTGGGCCACACCCCCTTCGGCCACGCCGGGGAGCGCGCCCTGTCCAGGATGGTGTCCGGCGGCTTCAAGCACTACGAGCAGTCCCTCCGGGTAGTGGACAGACTGGAGAACGACGGGGCCGGCCTGAACCTGTGCCGGGAGGTCCGCAGCGGCATCCTCTGCCACACCAGGGGTCCCGTGGCCGACACCCTGGAGGGCCAGCTTGTGCGCTTTGCCGACAAGATCGCCTATATCAACCACGACATCGACGACGCCCTCCGGGGCGGGGTCATCTTCCCCACCGACATCCCGGTGGCCATCTCGCAGGTGCTGGGTTATACCCACGGGGAGCGCATCGCCACGCTGGTGCGGGACGTGGTGGACGCCAGCGCGGGCAGCGACGCCATCCGCCAGTCCGACCGGGTGGGCCGGGCCATGGCCGACCTGGAGCAGTTCATGTTCGACGCCGTATACACCAATCCCATGGCCAAGGGGGAGGAGGGCAAGGCGGAGCATATGGTCTGCCTGCTGTTTGAGTATTACAGCAAGCACACCGGCCAGCTCCCGGCGGAGTATCAGGAGATCCTGATGGAGGAGGGCACCGAGCGGGCGGTGACCGATTACATCGCCGGCATGACCGACACCTATGCGGTGGAGACCTTCGGCCGGCTGTTCGTCCCCACGGGCTGGATGGTGAAGTGACGTGACGGAGTATCTCGTCCCCGCGAAGGCGGCCTCGGCGGAGTTCACCGAGAAGCGCTCCACCTTCATCGGCCAGGTGTGGCCGGTGGACACGGAGGAGGAGGCCAAGGGCCTGATCGGGGAGACAAGGAGGAAATACCACGACGCGCGGCACAACTGCTGGTGCTACATCGTGAAGGACGGCCCGGTGCGTTACTCCGACGACGGGGAACCCCAGGGGACCGCCGGCCAGCCCATGCTGGCGGTGTTCCAAAAGGAGGGGGTCACGAACGTGTGCTGCGTGGTGACCCGGTACTTCGGCGGGGTGCTGCTGGGGGCGGGCGGGCTGGTCCGGGCCTACACCCAGGCCGCCAAGGACGCCCTGGACGCCGCCGGCATCTCCGTGGTGCGCCGGTGGGTGGAATTGTCGGTGGACTGCCCGTACAGCTTTCTGGAGCGGGTGAAGAACGAGTGTACCGCCCTGGGAGGGGCCGTCGGGGAGGTGGAGTACGCAGCCGGCGTCACCGTCCACGCCCTGCTGCCGGAGGAGCGGGCGGAGGCGTTTGCCGCCGCTCTCACCGAGCTGTCCGCCGGGGCGGTCAAGGCCGTGGAGCTGGGGGAGGCCCTGAAAGCCGTCCCCATTTCCGGGTAAATGCAGATAATTGTGATAAAACGAGCCTGTTTTGGCTAATATGCAGGGGGTGAGATCGTGGCCATCCCGGACAGATTCCTGGATGAACTGAATGACCGGCTGGACATCGTGGACGTGGTCTCCGCCTACGTGCCCCTGACAAAGAAGGGGGCCAACCACTGGGGGCTGTGTCCCTTCCACCACGAGAAGACCCCGTCCTTCTCGGTGAACGAGTCCAAACAGATCTTCCACTGCTTCGGCTGCGGTAAGGGGGGCGGGGCCATCCGCTTCGTCATGGAGATCGAGAGCCTGTCCTTCCCCGACGCGGTGCGCAAGCTGGCCGAACAGGCGGGGATGACCGTGCCGGAGGAGGACGCTTCGGACGGCCGCTGGCGGGAGCGGCGCAAACGCATCCTGGAGCTGAACAGGGAGGCCGCCCGGTTCTACCGGGAGATGCTGTCGAAGCCGGAGGGGGCAGAAGTGGCCGCCTATATCCGGGACAAACGGCGCATCAGCCCCAAATTCTCCGCCCGGTTCGGCCTGGGGGCCGCCCCCGACGCCTGGGACACCCTCATCAGGGCCATGGCGGAGAAGGGGTACGACAAGGCGGACCTCATTGAAGCGGGGCTTGCCGTGGCGGGCAAAAACGGCGGCGTCTATGACAAATACCGCAACCGGCTCATGCTCCCCGTCATCGACGTGCGGGGGGACGTGATCGGCTTTACCAGCCGGGTGATGGACGATTCCACCCCCAAATACCTGAACACCCCGGAGACCGCCATCTTTAAGAAGCGGTCCATCCTCTACGGGCTGAACTACGCCAAAAGCACCAAGCGGCCCAACTTCATCCTGGTGGAGGGCAATATCGACGTGATCACCATGCACCAGGCGGGCTTCGACAACACCGTGGCCACCATGGGCACCGCCCTCACCGAGGAGCACATCCGTATCCTGTCCAAGTACACCAGAGAGCTGGTGCTGTGCCTGGACAACGACGCCGCCGGGGAGGACGCCACCAAGCGGGCCATCGCCCTGCTGAAACACGCGGATATCGCCGTAAAGGTGCTGCGCCTGCCCCGCCGCCGGACGGAGGACGGGGAGCTGGTGAAGCAGGACCCGGACGACTACATCAAGAACCACGGGCCGGAGGCCTTTCAGGGCCTCCTGGACCGGAGCGCCAACTCGGTGGAGTACCGGCTGGCCGCCCTGGAGGAGCAGTTCGACCTGCGGCGGGACGACCAGCGCGCCCAGTACCTCCAGGCGGCGGCGGAGGTGGCGGCGTCCCTCTCCAGCCCGGTGGAACGGGAGATCTACGGCGGCCGCGCCGCCGAGACCGCCGGCGTCAGCCGGGAGGCCATGGCCCAGGAGATCGAACGCCTCCGCCGGCGGAAGCGCTGGCAGGACAAGAAGGACGAGGAGCGCCGGAACATGACCCCCGCCCGCCAGCTCCAGCCCAAAGAGCGGGAGCTGCGCTACACCGACGTCCGCTCCGCCCGGGCGGAGGAGGGCGTTTTGCGGGTGGTGCTGCTGGACGGCGACTTCTTCGCCCGGCTTGACGATCTGGCCCCCGAAGACTTCTCCTCGCCCCTGCTGGGGAAGGCATACGGCATCCTGCGGCGGCGGTGGCGGGAGGGGCGGCGGCTGTCCCTCTCCGCCCTGGAGGGGGAGTGTTCCCCGGCGGAGCTGGACCAGCTCTCCGCCATCCTCCAGGAGCCTCAGCCCAGGAACACCGCCCAGGCCGCCCTGGAGGATTTCAAGAGCGCCATCCTGGCGCGGAAGGATCGGAAGAATATCACCGGCGCCGAGGGCCTGACCGCCCTGAAGGACGCGCTGAGGCAGAAAAAAGGATTGGGAGGATAAACGACCATGAGCGACAAGAAAAAGAGCGGCAAGAAGGCGGAGACGGTGGCCATCCAGGTGAGCCCCGAGAAGCTGGAGGCCGCCAAGCAGGAACTCTCCAAGATGATGGAGGGGGTGGCCGGCGGCGAGAAGCTGCTGGAGCTGGTGGACGCCGGCTACAAGAAGGGCAAGCTGTCCTCCGGCGAGCTGATGGAGGCCATGGACTCCCTGAACCTGGAGACCGAGCAGTTCGACAAGATCTACGACGTGCTGGAGAATCTGGGCGTGGACACCGCGGAGGAAGAGGACTTCCCCGCCGCCCTGGACGACGATCTGACCCCGCCCGTGGAGGAGCTGGAGGAGCTGCCCGAGGAGGAGATCGTAGATCCCAACGCCATGCTGGACGCTTTCGCCATCGACGATCCGGTGCGGATGTACCTGAAGGAGATCGGTAAGGTGGACCTGCTTACCCCCGAGCGGGAGGTGGAGCTGGCCCAGGTCATGGACGCGGGAAACGCCGCCAAGGAGCAGCTGGAGGAGCTCACCGCCGAGGGAGGGGAGGCGCCCGAGGAGGTCCGGGCCGAGCTGGACAAGGCGATCCGGGCCGGCGAGCGGGCCAAGCAGCAGCTGGCCGAGGCCAACCTCCGCCTGGTGGTGTCCATCGCCAAGCGGTATGTGGGCCGGGGGATGCTGTTCCTGGACCTGATCCAGGAGGGCAATCTGGGTCTCATCAAGGCGGTGGAGAAGTTCGACTACACCAAGGGCTACAAGTTCTCCACCTACGCCACCTGGTGGATCCGGCAGGCCATCACCCGGGCCATCGC
>CANQKJ010000177.1 GCA_947624465.1 uncultured Oscillospiraceae bacterium | reverse complement strand
CCCAGCAGGGACAGCAGCTCGCCCTGCCGGACGGTGAGGTCCAGCCCATCCACGGCGGTCACATCTTTGTATTTTTTTGTGAGATCGATCGTTTTGATGGCGTCCATGTTCTTATTCCTCCGCCGCACAAAAACGCGCCTTCAGCCCCATGTAAGCGTCGGTCAGCACGCCGCTGACGGTCTCCATCTCCCAATCCAGATACGAGGTGGCGATCATGGATGCGATACCATGCACGAAGATCCACAGCTCCAGATGAAACAGCTCCGCCCGCTCCCTGGAAAGCCCCGTGTTTTTCATGATGAGGGGGATGATCACATCCATTTCCCTGCCCGGCTCCGGCGGCTCCCCTTTGCGGTCGCACATGAAAAGCAGCTTGAACAGCTCTTTTTCCTCCCTGGCAAAACGGATATAGCCCATGCCGCTGGCCTTGTAGGGGGGGTACTTTCCCGCCGCCATATCCTCAGCAAGATAGCTTTGGTATAGGTCCTGCGCGGCGGACAGAACCGCGCCCTGCACCTCCTCCATGTTTTTGAACAGCCCAAAGATCGGCTTGACCGAGCACCCCAGCTTCTCCGCCAGCGCCCGCGCGGTGAGCCCGTCGGGGCCGGCTTTCCGCATCAGATCCAGCGCGGCGCTTGTGATCTCATCCCGTGTGAATTTGAATTTTGGCGGCATGACCGTGTTCCTCCTGCCTTAGAGTATCTATCGTTGCGCAACTGCCGTTTCTTATTATATTTGCTTCTTTGAAAATGTCAAGATAATTTTTAGTGGCGGAGCGTTCACAAACGTTCCGCCACTATATTCATGCCTGTTTCAGGTCTTTGGCAAACAGCCGCTTGAACACCGTCCGTACAAACGGTTAAATAAAGAAAAGCTGCGTGAAAAATGCAAATGGAAAATTGAAACACACAATCTTCAGCCAGTCGGCAAGAAGGGTCTATAGATTTCCTGCCCTGCAAAAAATGAGTAATTCGGTATGCCCCGCGCAGTCTTAAAAAGTTAGCCTTATTTTTAGCCTTATTGGTTCGTTACTGGTGGGTTTCAATCAACAGGAAATAACAGGAATGAATGCCGGGAAGCCTTGAACCGCAAGGGTTTTCAGAATAGGATAAAACTGGATAACCTGATCGGTCCGCAATTCGACTCCCGCCTCGCGCACCAGAACCGCAGGTCCCCGTTTGGGGCTTGCGGTTCTTTTTATTCAGCCGCTGCGCCCGGCCTGTGCGTCCAGCGCCCTGAGCACCGCGCCGATATCGCCGTCGATGCAGACGGACTGCTTTTCGATCTCCGCCGGACAGACGGCCTCGCCGTCATTGACGCAGGCGTAAACCGCTCCGGGGTCCCGCGCCGTCATCCGCCAGAAGGGGTATTTGATGATGCCCGGGGTGTTATAGCCCACGCCCAGCTCCAGATACAGCGTCCTGCCGCTCCTGTTGTGGGCATCCAGGAAGCGCTGATATCGTCCGGCGGCCGTGTGCCAGCCCGCGTCCTCCGCGAATCTGTCGTCGGCGCGGAGGTTCATGGTCATTGGCCGGCCGCAGCGGGGGCAGCGGGGCAGCAGCTCCGTGGGGATCCGCATATCCTCCTGCCGCTCCGCCATCTGCCGGATCACGGCCTCGTTGTCATAGGTCTCCTGCCGGCAGGGGAGAGAGCATTGGAACAGGCCGTAGTCGCCCTGGGTGTAGAAAAGGCGCGTCTTGTCGAAGCCCGCCTTTTGGAAACAGTGATCCACGTTTGTCGTTATGACAAAGTAGTCCCTGTCCTTCACCAGCGCCAGCAGGTCGCTGTAGACGGGCTTGGGCGGGTCCATATAGCGGTTTATATAAATATAACGGCTCCAGTAGGCCCAATACTCCTCTGGGGAGGGATAGGGGTAGAAGCCGCCGGAGTACATATCCCGGAAGCCGTATTTTGCCGCGAAATCGGAGAAATACCGCTCAAACCGCTCTCCGGTGTAGACGAATCCGGCGGAGGCGGACAGCCCCGCCCCCGCGCCGATCACCACGGTATCCGCGGCGTCGAGCGCCGCGCGCAGTCGGTCAACGGACTCCGAGAAGGTCAGCGTAGATCTTGCGATCGGTATCTTTGAAGACATTGAAGATCACCTCGATATCGCCTCTGTACCGCCGCACCGTGTCCACGGCGATTTCCGCCGCCAGGTCGTTGGGGAAGTGGAACTCCCCGGTGGAGATGCAGCAAAAGGCGACGTTTTTGATGCCGTTTTGCCCCGCCAGCTCCAGGCAGGAGCGGTAGCAGGAGGCCAGCAGCGCCCGGTCCCGGTCCGTTACCCTGTCATAGATGATGGGACCCACCGTGTGGAGGACGTACCGGCAGGGCAGGGCGTAGGCGGGGGTGAGCTTGGCCTGTCCGGCGGGCTCCTCGTGTCCCTGCCGCTCCATGAGTTCGGCGCAGGCCAGCCGCAGCCGCACCCCGGCATAGGTGTGGATGCAGTTGTCGATGCACCGGTGGCAGGGCACATAGCACCCGGTCATGCCGGAGTTGGCGGCGTTGACGATGGCGTCGCACCGCAGGGAGGTGATATCCCCCTGCCAGAGATAGATGCCGGGTTCCGCCGGCGTCAGATCGGCGGCGTCCGTGACGCCTTTGGCGGCGGTCTCCTCCCGCAGATATTCGTCCTGCACCGCCAGGAACTCCTCCCCGATGGGCCGCGGCGGGCGGACGTTCATCAGGGAGCGGAGCAGGCGGTGTCGGCCCTCCTCGTCCGGCGGGACGGCGGGGCGGGGGCCGGACCGCTCGTCCAACAGCGCCTTGATGAGAAAGGCGCGGCGCTGGGTCTGGGTCATGGTCATCCCTCTTTTCTGGCCGGACGTGCCGGCGGGTGCGCGGAAGGTCTCCGCAACGACACTATATCACGGCGGGCCCGCGATATCAACGGGGCGGGCGTGAAAAATCCGGCGGGGGCGCGCGCCTTGCTTTTTCCCGGGGAAAACGGTATAATAGTCCAAAAAGGAGGGTGAGAGGCATGATCGCCAACGAGCGGCAATTCCACATCGACTGCCTTCCCGGCGACGTGGGGCGGTACTGCATCCTCCCCGGCGACCCGGGCCGGTGCGAGGCCATCGCGCGGTATTTCGACGAACCCGTCCACATCCGCACCAACCGGGAGTTCTGCACCTGGACGGGAAAACTCCTGGGGGAGAAGGTCACCGTCACCTCCACCGGCATCGGCGGGCCGTCGGCGGCCATCGCCATGGAGGAGCTGTGCAATCTGGGGGCGGACACCTTTATCCGGGTGGGCACCTGCGGCGGCATCCGGTTGGACGTGACCAGCGGCGACGTGGTCATCGCCACCGGGGCGGTGCGCATGGAGGGCACCAGCCGGGAGTACGCCCCCATCGAGTTCCCCGCCGTGGCCGACCTGTCTGTCACGAATGCCCTGGTGGACGCGGCCAAGGCGCTGGGCAGGCGCTGGCACGCCGGCGTGGTCCAGTGTAAGGACTCCTTCTATGGGCAGCACTCGCCGGAGGTCATGCCGGTGTCCTATGAGCTGCAGAGCAAGTGGGAGGCGTGGAAGCGGCTGGGGGTGCTGGCCTCCGAGATGGAGTCGGCCGCCCTGTTCACCGTGGCGGCCCACCGGGGGGTCCGGTGCGGCTCGGTGTTCCACGTGATCTGGAACCAGGAGCGCAACGCCGCCGGCCTGGACCAGATCCGGGACGAGGACGCCGGGAGCGCCATCCGGGTGGGCGTGGAGGCCCTGAAGCTGCTCATCCGGCGGGACAGAGCGCGGGAGTGATAAGAATATCAAAAGGCCGGCCGCCCGGGGTTTCCGGGCGGCCGGCCTTTTGCGCTCAGTCCACCGCGGGGCTGGCCCGCATGGCCAGGATGGTCTTTTCAATCAGTTCGTCCAAGGTCCAGCCCAGCCGGTCGGCCCCCAGCTGGATGGTCTCCCGGGAGCAGCCGGCGGCGAACTTCTTGTCCTTGAATTTCTTCTTCACCGACTTGACCTCCAGGTCGTCCACGCTTTTGGAGGGCCGCATGATGGCCGCCGCCCCGATGAGGCCGGTGAGTTCGTCCACGGCGAAGAGGACCTTCTCCATCTGGTGGACGGGTTCGATGTCCGCGCCGGTCATCCCCCAGCCGTGGCTGGCCACGGCGCGGATGAGGGACTCGTCGATGCCCTCCTCCCGCATAAGCTCCTGGCACTTGACGCAGTGCTGGTCGGGCCAGCGCTCAAAGTCCAGGTCGTGGAGGACGCCCACCGCCTCCCAGTAGCCGGCCTGGTCCCCGTATCCCTGGTCCACGGCGAACCAGCGCATCACGTCTCCCACGGTGCGGGCGTGCTTCCGGTGGAAGTCCCCCTCGTTGTAGCGGCACAGCAGCTCCCATGCCTGTTCCGGTGTCGGGATCATAGTCATTACCTCCTTATGTTATTTGGATGTCGGTCTTTGTTTTTTCGGCCCGCCCCACAGCCAGAGGAAGGTGAGCCGCCGCCAGCCGTACAGCCGCTTCCACAGCCGCTGACGCTGGCCGTTGTAGAGGTCCACGGCCCGCTGCCGCTCCTCCTCGGTGAGGGCGCGGCCGCTGTACAGGGCTTTTTCCGCCAGGGCTTTGGCCTCGGGCGGGATCTCGCCGCCCCAGGGCCGCATCCGGCTGAGCCAGCGGTAG
>CANQKJ010000176.1 GCA_947624465.1 uncultured Oscillospiraceae bacterium | reverse complement strand
CCCATGGACGCGGTAAAATTCTTCCGGCAGACCGGGGTGGACGCTCTGGCCATCAGCTACGGCACCAAGCACGGGGCCAACAAGGGCAAGGATACCGTCATCCGCAAGGAGATCGCCATCGCCGCCAAGGAGTGCATGATGCACGAGGGCATCGAGGGCACCCTGGTGAGCCACGGCTCCTCCACCGTGCCCCAGTACATCGTCGCCGAGATCAACGCCCTGGGAGGCGACATCCACGACGCCTACGGCATCAGGAAGGAGCAGCTGAAAGAGGTCTCCAAGCTGGGCATCCGCAAGATCAACGTGGACACCGACATCCGCCTGGCCGTCACCCGGAACCTGCGGGAGCTGTTCCACAACGAGCCCGCTCTGCGGGAGAGCCCCTCCATCGGCCCCATTTACAGGCTGCTGGCAGAGAACCCCTCCGCCTTCGACCCCCGGGTGTTTTTCCCGCCCATCATGGACACCGTCATGTACGGCAATGTGCCGGATGAAGACGTGGCCCGTATCGTGGACTGCATCGAGCGGGGCGTGAAGGAGGTCGTGGGCACCCTGATCGTGGAGTTCGACTCGGTGGGCAAGGCCCCGCTGATAGAACCGGTGTCCCTGGACGAGATGGCGGAGCGCTACCGGGAGAAGGGAATTTAACATGGGCAAAAACATCCTCATCGCCCACGGCGGCGGCCCCACGGCGGTCATCAACTGTTCCCTCCAGGGGGCGGTGGAGGCCGCCAGAGCGTCCGGGAAGGCGGGCAGGATCTACGCCGCCCGGTTCGGCGCGGAGGGCATCCTGAAGGGGGACCTCATCGACCTGACCGACGTGCCCGCGTCCACCATCGCCCGGCTGCGGGACACCCCCGCCTCCGCCATCGGCTCCTGCCGGCGGAAGCTGGGGGAGGCGGACTACCCCACCGTGCTGGACACCTTAAAAAAATTCGACATCAACTGCTTTTTCTACAACGGCGGCAACGACTCCATGGACACCTGCTGCAAGGTGAACGAGCTGGCCCGCCGGGAGGGGCTGGACCTGCGGGTCATCGGCATCCCCAAGACCATGGACAACGACCTGGAGGTCACCGACCACTGCCCTGGCTTCGGCTCCGCCGCCCGGTACGCGGGCTTAAGCGCCGCCGAGCTGGCCCTGGACGCCTCCGCGCTCCCCATCCACGTGGTGGTGCTGGAGCTCATGGGCCGCAACGCCGGGTGGGTCACCGCCGCCGGCGCCCTGGCCGCCCGCCTCACCGACTGCGAGACGCTGACCTATCTGCCCGAGGTTCTGGTGGACGAGGACAAGATGCTGGCCGACATCGAGGCGGCCTACGCCAAGGGCAGGGGACTGCTGGTGACGGTGAGCGAGGGTGTCCGGGGACTGGACGACAAGCCCATCGCCGACACCGGCATCGTGGACGGCTTCGGCCACACGGTGCCCGGCGGAACGGCTCAGCACATCTCCGACGCCATCATCCAGAGGCTTGGCCTCAAGTCCCGGGCGGAGAAGCCGGGACTGCTGGGGCGGGCCAGCATCCCCTATGTGTCTCCGGTGGACCGGCAGGAGGCCTATGCCGTGGGCGAATACGCCGTCAACGCGGCCCTGGCCGGGGAGAGCGGCTCCATGGTGGCCATCCGGGCGGAGCGGGGGCCGGAATACCGCTCCGAGCTGTTCCTCACCCCGTTGGCCGGCGTGGCCAACGCGGAGAAGAAGTTCCCCCCGGAGTGGATCGTGGACGGAAATCAGATCGCCGACGAATTTTTCGACTACGCCCTGCCCCTCATGGGCGGCGGTCTGCCCCAATACGCCCTGCTGAGAAGGTGAGGACGGCATGAAGCATATCTACTTGAATCTGAAGCGGTTCGACACCCCCGTGGAGTACGGCGGGGTGAACCGGCTGGCCCCGGTGCGGGACTGGGGGGCCGCCGTCGTGAACGGCACCCAGGAGGCCCTGCGGAAGTACGATCCGGCAAAAGTCGAGTTCGTCCAGTATCTGCCGGAGGCCCATCTGCTGGGGGCCGTCGGCGCCCTGAGCGAGGGAAGCCCGGTGCGGATCGGCAGCCAGGGGGTGTACCGCATGGACACCGCCGTGGGGGGCAACTTCGGGGCCTTCACCACCAACCGCACCGCCCATATCGTCAAGGCCATGGGCTGCGCCTCCACCCTCATCGGACACTGCGAGGAGCGCAACGACAAAAAGGGCGTCCTGGCCGAGGCGGGGGTGACGGACACGAGCGCCGTGAACCGTCTGCTGAACCAGGAGATCCTGCGGGCCCAGGAGGCGGGCCTCACCGTGCTGTACTGCATCGGCGAGACCGGCGAGGAGCAGGAGCGCTGGCAGGAGGTGCTGGGCGAGCAGCTGGACGTGGGCCTGGGCGGGGCGGATAAGAGCAAGATCGTCATCGGCTACGAGCCGGTGTGGTCCATCGGCCCGGGCAAGACCCCGGCGGGGAAGGAGTACATCACCAAGATCGCCCGGTTCGTGAAGGAGCAGACCGGCGGCATGGACGTGGTGTACGGCGGCGGCCTCAAGGCGGACAACGCCGCCATGCTGGCCTCCATCGACGAGATCGACGGCGGGCTCATCGCCCTCACCCGGTTCACCGGGGAGATCGGTTTCTACCCGGAGGAGTATCTGGAGATCATCCGCCTGTATCTGGGCAAATAAGGAGGGCGGCCATGAAGCATTTGGAATTCGAGTACGGCCACGGCATGATGGGGGCCGACCTGCCCGACAGCACCGACGTGTTCATCCCCGGCGAGACGGTGCCCGATCCGCCCTGCCTGCCCCAGGACTGGGACAGCCTGTATAGCGCCACCCTGGAGTCCATCCGCCATCCCATCGGGATGCCCGCCCTCCGGGAGCTGGCCGCGCCGGGGATGAAGGTGGTGTTCGTCATCCCGGACATCGTCAAGGGAGGGTGCCAGCCCACCAGCCACCGGAAGGTGGCCATCCGGGCCTGCCTGGACGAGCTGTACGCCGCCGGGGTGAAAAAGGAGGACATCCTGCTGTTGTTCTCCAACGGCCTCCATCCCAGGGCCACGGTGCCCGAGATGAAGGCCATCCTGGGGGAGGAGCTGTTCGGGGAGTTCTATCCCTCCGGCCAGATCACCAGCCACGACAGCGAGGACTACGACCACCTGGTGGACCTGGGCTGTACCGCCGGCGGCGACCACGTCATCATGAACCGGTACGTGTTCGAGGCCGACCTGCCCATCCTCATCGGACACACCCAAGGGAATCCCTACGGGGGCTACTCCGGGGGGTATAAGCACTGCGCCACCGGCATCACCCACTGGCGCTCCATCTCCGCCCACCATGTTCCCAGGGTCATGCACCGCTCCGACTTCGTCCCAGTGTCCACCTCCAGCCTCATGCGGACGAAGTTCGATGAGCAGGGGATGCTCATGGAGGAGAAGATGGGCCATAAATTCTTCTGCTGCGACGCGGTGCTGGACACCAAATCCCGCCAGATCGAGATCAACTCCGGCTGGGCCAAGGAGATGCAGCCCATCGCCTGGAAGACGGCAGACAAGCGGACCTACGTCCACTGGGCGGAGAAGAAATACGACGTGGTGGTGTTCGGTATGCCCACCAGCTTCCACTACGGGGACGGCATGGGCACCAACCCCATCCAGATGATGCAGGCTCTGTCCGCACAGGTCATCCGGCACAAGCGGGTGCTGGCCGACCGGTGCGTGTTCATCGTCTCCTCCATCTGCGACGGGTACTTCCACGACCAGCGCTGGCCCTATCTCCGTGAGCTGTACGAGATGTTCCAGCACGACTACATGAACATCCTGCCCGACATGGACCGGTACGGCGAGTACTTCGCCACCCGGAAGGAGTACACGGACAAATACCGCTTCGCCAATGCCTTCCACCCCTTCCACGGTTTCTCCATGATGAGCTGCGGCCACCTGGCCGAGGAGCACACCAGCGCCATCTACATCGTGGGGGCCCGGGAGCCGGGCATCGCCCGGAGCATGGGCCTCAAGACCCGCGCCACCTTCGAGGAGGCCCTGGAGGACGCGAAGAGGAAGTACGTGGGGCCGGAGCCCAGCATCCTGGCCCTGCCAAAGACCTTTACCACTGCGGCGGTCCACCTGTGCATGAAGGACCCCGCCCGGAACAGCCACACCCGGGACGGCCACGGCCACCCCTGCTGCGGCTGACCATCACCGGTGACAACAAGGCGGCGGCGTCCTTGTCCCAGCAAACGCCGCAAGAAACGGAAAAAGGAAGGTGTCATATGGAAACGAAAAAGGAGATCGCGCAGGAAAAGCCGACGGAGCAGGCCAAGCCTACCCCCCCGGCGCCGAAGAAGAAAAAGTTTGTCATCAGCAACAGAGTCTGGCTTCTGATCTCGTTCCTGGCGGCCATGCTGGTCTGGTTCCTGCTGTCCCAGGGCGAGAGGACCGGCCGCAGCTTCCCCTTCATCGACAAGACCTTTATCGAGTCCTTCCCCCTGATGGCCTTTGAGCGCAAGGTCCTGTGGAAAGACCTGGCGAGCAGTATGATCTGCGCGGTCAGCGGGTTCTGCCTGGGCTTCGTCACCGCGGTGCCGGTGGCCTTCCTCATGGCCTGGTACCTGCCGGTGCGCAAGATCATCGAGCCCTGGATCAACTTCATTCGGAACATCCCCGCCCTGGCCTAT
>CANQKJ010000175.1 GCA_947624465.1 uncultured Oscillospiraceae bacterium | reverse complement strand
TTCCCCGGCCACAGCCTGCCCCTGGGCTGCCTGGGCGTGTTCATCCTCTGGCTGGGCTGGTACGGCTTCAACGGCGCCGCCGCCGTGTCCGTGGCCGAGATGGGCAGCATCTTCCTGACCACCACCATCGCCCCCGCCGTGGCCACCGTGGTGTGTATGGTCTTTACCTGGCTCAAGTACGGCAAGCCCGACGTGTCCATGTGCCTGAACGCCTCCCTGGCGGGGCTGGTGGCCATCACCGCCCCCTGTGACGTGACCGACGCCTTCGGCGCCATCGTCATCGGCGCGGTGTCCGGCGTGCTGGTGGTGTTCGGCGTGTGGCTGCTGGACTACAAGCTCCATGTGGACGATCCCGTGGGCGCGGTGGCCGTCCACATGATGAACGGCATCTGGGGCACCATCGCCGTGGGCCTCTTCGCCACCGACACCGCCCCCGCCTTTGCCCGGGGCATCGGCGACGGCGTCACCTTCGGCGCCAACCAGATCGCCGGCAAGGGCCTGTTCTACGGCGGCGGCTTCCGCCAGCTGGGCCTCCAGTTCGTGGGGATGCTGTCCACCGCCGCCTTCACCGCCGTGACCATCACCATTACCTTCCTGGTCATCCGGGCGCTGGTGGGCCTGCGGGCCGGCCGTGAGGAGGAGATCACCGGCCTGGACGTCACCGAGCACGGCCTGTCCTCCGCCTACGCGGGCTTCAGCATCATCGACACCAACGCCCACGACGTGATGGCCGAGATCGCCCCCGAGGCCCACGCCTCCGCCCCGGCCCAGGCGGCCGTCAGAGCCGCCGCCTCCGCCCCCGCCCCCAGGGAGCCCGGCGAGCCCAAGCTCACCAAGGTCTCCATGGTCTTCAACCAGGAGCGGCTGGAGGGCCTGAAGAAGGCCATGAACGACATCGGCGTCACCGGCATGACGGTGACCCAGGTCCTGGGCTACGGCACCCAGAAGGGCCACGACACCTATTACCGCGGCGTCAAGCTGGACAGCGTGAAGCTGCTGCCCAAGGTGAAGGTGGAGGTGGTGGTCAGCAAGGTGCCCGTGCAGGCGGTCATCGACGCGGCACGCAAGGCCCTCTACACCGGCCACGTGGGAGACGGCAAGTTCTTCGTCTACGACGTGGAGCAGGTGGTCAAGGTCCGCACCGGCGAGATCGGCTACGACGCGCTGCAAGGCGAGGACTGATCTTTTTCTTGAAAGAAAAAGAATCAAAAAGAACTTTGATCTCGCTGCGTCAATAAAGGATCTATCTTATTGAAAATCAGTGTGATACATTCAGCGATACAGAAAGAGGGGCGGCCCCAGGGCCGCCCCTCTGTTTTACAGCTCCAACTCCATTTTCACATGTGGGATTCCCGCCTCCAAAAACTCCCCGGAGGTCGTTTGAAAACCGTACTTCTCATAAAACCCCACCACCGGGACCTGGGCGTCCAGCCGGATGAACCGGCACCCCGTCCGGGTCCGGAGGGCGTCGATGGCGGCGGTGAGGAACCTGCCGCCCAGGCCCTTGCCGTGGTCCGCCGTCAGCACCCGGCCGATGTGGACGGCCTCGCCGTCCCCCTCCGCCCGGTAGGCCCGGAGGTAGGCGGTCACTCTGCCGCCCTCCTCGTAAAACAGGTGGAGGCTGTCATAGTCGGTGTCGTCCATGTCCAGGTAGTAGATGCGCTGCTCCATCATGAACACCGCCGACCGGGCCTTCAGGATCTCGTAGACCTCCCGGCCCGACAACTCGCCGAAGGTCTTGATATGCAGCTCCACGGCGCTCCCCTCCCCCGCTCTGGTGAGTCCCATCATATCACAGGGCGGCGGGGATTTCCAGCCCTTTTCGCCCACACGGCAAAACGCGGGGCGGCCTCATTGAGGCCGCCCCGTTCGTTTTTATACGGTTCAGGTCAGATTGGTATACCCCATCAGGTACTCGTCCACCTCCCGGGCGGCGCCCCGGCCCTCGGCGATGGCCCACACCACCAGGGACTGCCCCCGGCGCATATCCCCGGCGGCGAACACCTTGGGGGCGCTGGCGGCGTAGCCGCCGGGGGCGGTGGCCACGTTGGAGCGCCCGTCCCGGCTGAGGCCGAAGGCGTCGGGCACCCCGTCCTCCGGGCCCAGGAACCCGGCGGCGATGAGCAGCAGCCCGCAGGGCAGCTCCTCCTCGGAGCCGGGGACCTCGGTCATCACGGTGCGGCCGTTCTCCTGTTTCGGCTCCAGGCGCACGGCGGTGACGGATACCGGCCTGCCCTCCCCGTCGGTCCTGACGGCCTTCACCGTCGTCTGATACCGCCGGGGGTCGTGGCCGAATACCGCGATGGCCTCCTCCTGGCCGTAGTCGGTCTTGCACACCCGGGGCCACTGGGGCCAGGGGTTGTTCTCCGCCCGGCTGTCGGGCAGCTTTGGCATCATCTCCAGCTGGGTCACGGACCTGCATCCCTGCCGGATGGCGGTGCCCACGCAGTCGTTGCCCGTGTCGCCGCCGCCGATGACGATCACGTCCTTCCCGGCGGCGTCCATGGAGCCGTCCGCGGGCGTTCCGTCCAGCAGGGCCCTGGTAGCGGCGGTGAGGTAGTCCACCGCGAAGACGGCCCCGTCCAGCCCCATGCTCCTGGGCTTTTTGGCCCCGCAGCACAGGAGGACGGCGTCATACTTATCCAGCAGCTCGCCGGCGGAGATATCCCTCCCCACCTCCTTGGAGGTGACGAATTCCACCCCCTCGGCGGTCATCAGGTCCACCCGGCGCTGCACGATCTCCTTTTGCAGCTTCATGTTGGGGATGCCGTACATGAGCAGGCCGCCCACGCGGTCCTCCCGCTCGTACACGGTGACCGAGTGGCCCCGGCGGTTGAGCTGGTCGGCGGCGGCGAGGCCGGCGGGGCCGGAGCCGACGACAGCCACCCGCTTACCGGTACGGACCGCGGGAGGCCTGGGCCTCATGGCCCCGGAGGCGAAGCCCTCCTCGATGACGGCCAGCTCGTTCTCCTTCACCGTCACCGGGTCCCCGTGGAGGCCGCAGGTGCAGGCCGCCTCGCAGAGGGCGGGGCACACCCGCCCCGTGAACTCGGGGAAGTTGTTGGTCTTGGTCAGGCGGCTCAGGGCGTGGCCCATGTTGCCGGAGTAGACCAGGTCGTTCCACTCGGGCACCAGGTTGTGCAGGGGACAGCCGGTGAACATCCCGGCCAGCTGCACCCCGGACTGGCAGAAGGGCACGCCGCACTCCATGCACCGGGCGCCCTGCTTCCGGCGCTCCTCCGCGGGGAGCATGGGATGGAACTCGTTCCAGTGTTTGACGCGCTCCAGGGGCGCCTGGCCGGGGTTGCCCCGGCGGTCATATTCCAAAAATCCAGTGGGTTTTCCCATCAGTGGGCACCTCCCGTCACGGCGTGGAACGCCTCTACCTCCGCCTCGTCGTGGGTCAGGCCCCGCTCCTCACACTGGGCGATGGCCTTCAGGATGCGGTCGTAATCCCTGGGCAAAATCTTCTTGAAGCTGGCCACGGCGGCGGGGAAGTCGGCCAGGATGGCCTTCCCCTTCTCCGAGCCTGTGGCGGCCACGTGCTGCTCGATGAGGGAGCGCAGCTCCTCGATGTCGTGCCTGCTCTCCAGCGGCTCGATGGACACCAGCTCCTTGTTCACCCGCAGGTACAGGTCCCGCTTGGGGTCCCACACATAGGCGATGCCCCCCGACATACCGGCGGCGAAGTTCTTGCCCGTGGGACCCAGGACGACGACGCGGCCGCCGGTCATGTACTCGCAGCCGTGGTCGCCCACGCCCTCCACCACGGCGTAAGCGCCCGAGTTCCGCACGGCGAACCGCTCTCCCGCCACCCCGGCGATGAACGCCTTGCCGGAGGTGGCGCCGTACAGGGCCACGTTGCCGATGACGATGTTCTCGTCCGCCCTGAACCTGGCGCTTTTCGGCGGGAACACCGCCAGCTTGCCGCCGGACAGCCCCTTGCCGAAGTAGTCGTTGGAGTCCCCCTCCAGGGTGAGGGTGAGGCCCTTGGGGATGAAGGCCCCGAAGGACTGGCCCCCGCCGCCGGTACAGCGGACGGTGAAGGTGTCCTCCGGCAGGGCGTCCCCGTGGAGCCGGGTGATGTCTGAGCCGAAGATGGCCCCCACGGTACGGTCGGTGGAGCTGACCTCCAGGGAGATGTCCCTCTTCTGGCCCTTTTTCAGGGCGCTGCCCAGTTTGGACAGCAGCACGGACATATCCACCGTTTTCTCCAGCTGGAAGTCGTACACGTCGGCGGGGTCAAAGTGGGTCTTGTACTCCGGGCCGATGTAGGGGTTGCCCAGGATGGCGGACAGATCCACCGTGGCCGCCCGCCCGTTGACGGCGTGCTCCCGGACCCTCAGCAGGTCGGTGCGGCCCACCAGCTCATCCACGGTGCGCACGCCCAGGCGCGCCATATGCTCCCGCAGCTCCTGGGCGACGAACCGCATGAAGTTCACCACATATTCAGGCTTGCCCCGGAACCGCTTCCTCAATTCAGGATTCTGGGTGGCCACCCCCACCGGGCAGGTGTCCAGATTGCACACCCGCATCATCACGCAGCCCATGGTCACCAGGGGCGCGGTGGCGAAGCCGAACTCCTCCGCCCCCAGCATACAGGCGATGGCCACGTCCCGGCCGGACATCAGTTTTCCGTCGGTCTCCACC
>CANQKJ010000174.1 GCA_947624465.1 uncultured Oscillospiraceae bacterium | reverse complement strand
GAGCTGAAGGCCAACCCCAACCGCTCCGCCCACGGCGCCGTCATCGAGGCGCGGCTGGACAAGGGCCGGGGCCCCGTGGCCACCCTGCTGGTGCAGAACGGCACCCTGAAGCAGGGCGACGTGATCATCGCCGGCATGGCGGTGGGCCGCGTCCGGGCCATGACCGACTACAAGGGCAAAAAGGTCACCTCCGCCGGCCCCTCCGTCCCCGTGGAGATCATCGGCATGAGCGAGGTCCCCGGCGCGGGCGACGACTTCCACGCCGTGGCCGACGAGCGCATGGCCCGGGAGCTGGTGGAGCAGCGCAAGAGCGAGATGAAGAACGCCACCACCGGCGGCGCCAAGCAGAAGGTCTCCCTGGAGGAGCTGTTCAGCCAGATCCAGGCCGGCGAGATGAAGGACCTGAACATCATCGTCAAGGCCGACGTGCAGGGCTCCGCCGAGGCGGTGAAGGCCAGCCTGGAGAAGCTCTCCAACGACGAGGTCCGGGTGCGGGTCATCCACTGCGCCGTGGGCGCCATCAACGAGTCCGACGTGATGCTGGCCGCCACCTCCAACGCCATCATCGTGGGCTTCAACGTCCGCCCGGACAAGAACGCCGCCGACTCCGCCGCCCGCAACAAGGTGGATATGCGGATGTACCGGGTCATCTACGACTGCATCAACGAGATCGAGGCCGCCATGAAGGGTATGCTGGCCCCGAAATTCAAAGAGGTGGCCCTGGGCGAGGCCGAGGTGCGCCAGGTCTACAAGATCTCCGGCGTGGGCGTGGTGGCCGGCTGCTACGTCACCGAGGGCAAGGTGGCCCGGAACGCCCAGATCCGCCTGGTGCGGGACGGCATCGTCATCCACGAGGGCGTGATGAACTCCCTCCAGCGCTTCAAGGACGCCGTGAAGGAGGTCGCCCGGGGCTACGAGTGCGGCATCGGCATCGAGAAGTATCAGGACATCAAAGAGGGCGACATCATCGAGGCCTTCGAGATGCAGCAGATCGAACAGTAATTGTTTGAGGGGCGGGCGGCATCGCCCGCCCCTTTTGGCGCATAATAAGCGCAAACGCAAAGGAGGCATCTGTTATGCCAGGCAACCGAATCGGCCGCATCAACGAGGAGATCCAGCGGGAGCTGGCCGCCCTCATCCCCACGGTGAAGGACCCCAGGGTCACGGGGATGATCTCGGTCACCCGGGTGGACGCCACCCGCGACCTGCGCTACGCCAGGGTCTATGTGTCCATGCTGGACAAAAGCTCCGCCAAAGAGGTGGTCAAGGGCCTCAAGTCCGCCGCCGGGTATCTCCGGCGGGAGGTGGGCCATGCCCTGGACCTCCGCTACACCCCGGAGCTGCTCTTCATCGAGGACGACTCCATCGACCGGGGGGCCCACATCCTGGAGATGCTGCGGGACCCCGAGGTGGTCAAGCCCGCCAACCCGGCCA
This sequence comes from uncultured Oscillospiraceae bacterium, assembly GCA_947624465.1. Lineage (GTDB taxonomy): Bacteria > Bacillota > Clostridia > Oscillospirales > Oscillospiraceae > Enterenecus. The sequence continues at coordinate 3,273 of CANQKJ010000174.1, read as the reverse complement.
ACGCCCACATCGTCCTGGACGACGGGGAGGAGTGACCATGACGTACCTGGAAGCGGCGGAATTCCTCAAAGCCCACGACGGCTATCTCATCCTCACCCACAAGCGGCCCGACGGGGACACCATCGGCTGCGCCGGCGCCCTGTGCCGCACCCTGCGGAACCTGGGCAAGACGGCATACGTGCTTCCCCCGGTGGACGCCACCGCCCTGCTGGGCTCCTATCTGGAGGGCTGCACCGCCCCGGAGGATTTTGTCCCCGAGACGGTGGTGAGCGTGGACGTGGCGAGTTTAGGGCTGCTGCCCCCCAACGCGGAGCGGTATAAGGACCACATCGCCCTGGCCATCGACCACCACCCCTCCAACGAGGGCTTCGCCAGGGAGACCTGCCTGGAGGCGGACAAGGCCGCCTGCGGGGAGATCGTCTGGAAGATCTGCAAGGAGCTGGGCGGGCCGGACGAACAGGCCGCCGCCCTGCTGTACCTGGCGGTGTCCACCGACTGCGGCTGCTTCGTCTACTCCAACACCACCGCCAACACCCACCGGGTAGCCGCCGATTTGATGGACCGGGGCATCCCCTATCAGCGCATCAACAAGCGGCATTTCCGCACCAAGTCGCTGAAGCGGCTGAAGCTGGAGAGCCTGCTGACCCAGCGCATGGAGTTCTATTACGGCGGGGCCTTGGCCGTGGCTCCCATCACCCTGGAGCTGCTGGACTCCATCGGGGCCACCAGCGAGGATACGGACGATATCGCCGCCTTTGCCGGCCAGGTCGAGGGTGTACGTCACTCGGTGACCATCCGGGAGCATGAGAACGGCGAGTGCCGCATCTCCCTGCGCACCGACGCCGATCTGCTGAACGCCTCCAAGGTGTGCGCCCGGCTGGGCGGAGGCGGCCACGCCGCCGCCTCCGGCTGCACGGTGAAGGGCACCATGGACGAGGCCAGGGCCGCCATCCTGGCCGCCATCGACGCGGAGCTTGCGGAGCAGGCCCATGGCTAACGGCATCCTCATCGTAGATAAGCCCCAGGGCTGGACTTCCATGGATGTGTGCGCCAAGCTGCGGGGGGTCTTTCACGAAAGGCGGGTGGGCCACGCCGGCACCCTGGACCCCATGGCCACCGGGGTGCTGCCCGTCTTTATCGGCCGGGCCACAAGGGCGGTGGAGTTCGCCGCCGGAGCGGACAAGGAGTACATCGCCGCCCTGCGTCTGGGCGTCACCACCAACACTCAGGACGCCACCGGGGAGGTCACAGAGACCCATCCGGTCACGGTGACCCAGGCCGACCTGGAGGCCGTGCTGCCCCGGTTCCGGGGGGACATCCTGCAAGTCCCCCCCATGTTCTCCGCCGTCAAGCGGGACGGGAAAAAGCTCTACGAGCTGGCCCGGAAGGGCCGGGAGGTGGAGCGGGACCCCCGGCCCGTGACCATCCATACATTAGAAGTCCTCCGCCCGCTGGGGGAGGACGGGTACGAGCTGCGCGTCGCCTGCTCCAAGGGCACCTACGTCCGCACCCTCTGCCACGACATCGGCCAGGCCCTGGGCTGCGGGGGCTGCATGAGCGCCCTCCGCCGAATCCGGGCCGCCGGATTCTCCCTGGAGGACGCGCTCTCTCTGGAACGGGTCCGGGAGGCCGCCGACCCCTCCGCCCTGCTGCTGCCGGTGGAGTCGCTGTTCGCGGACCGGCCGGAGCTTCCCTTAGGGGCGGCGGCGGAGAAAAAGGTCCGCAACGGGGCCTCCGTCTCCCTCCCGGACGTCCCCGGCGGGGAGTACCGGCTCCGGGGGCAGGGCGGGGAGTTCCTGGCCCTGGGCTGTGTCAAGGGCGGGACGCTGACCGTCATCAAAAGCTTTTTCGAGGTCTGATACACATGGAACAGGCAAAACGAGTCATCGCCCTGGGCTTTTTCGACGGGGTCCATCTGGGCCACGCCGCCCTGCTGCGCCGGGTGGCGGAGCGGGCGGAGGAGCTGGGGGCCGTCCCCGCGGCGGTGACCTTCGACGGTCACCCGGAGAACGTCATCTCCGGGCAGGTCCGGGTGCCCCTCATCAACTCCCCCGCCGACCGGGGCGGGCTGATGGAGCGGCTGTACGGCATCCGGGAGGTCATCACCGCCCACTTTGACCGGGCCATGATGCGCATGGACTGGCGGGACTTCGTCACGGAATATCTGGTCAGGGAACACGGGGCGGTCCACCTGGTGGCGGGGCACGACTTCCGCTTCGGCTACCGGGGGGAGGGCACCCCCCAGCGGCTCCAGTCGCTGTGCGGCGAGCTGGGTCTCGGCTGCGACATCGTGCCCCGGGTGGAGCTGGACGGGGTCACCGTGTCCTCCACCCACATCCGCGCCCTCATCGCCCAGGGGGAGATGGAGGAGGCGGTGCGCTTTCTGGGCCACCCCCACATCCTGTCCGGGCCGGTGGTCCACGGGGCGGAGCTGGGGAGGACCCTGGGCACCCCCACCGCCAACCTGGCCCTGCCGGAGGGGGTCCTCTCCCCCGCTTTCGGGGTGTACGCCTGCAAGGTCATCCTGCCCGACGGGGCGGAGCGGCCCGCGGTGGCCAACGTGGGGGTCCGCCCCACGGTGAGCGACGCCAACACCGTCTCGGTGGAGCCGTGGATCCTGGACTTTGACGGCGGCCTGTACGGGCAGACCATCCGGCTGGAGTTCTACAAACAGCTCCGGCCGGAGCGGAAGTTCGCCTCGGTGGAGGAGCTGCGCGCCGCCATCCTGGAGAACGCCGCCCAGACCCGGGCCTATTTTACGGAAATCAAGAGATAAAGAGGGACCTTTCCATGCTGGCAACCGTCATCAACGTCATTCTGGTGCTCATCGGCTCCGCCGCGGGCCTCCTGTTCAAAAATCTCATCAGCGAACGGCTCATGTCCATCATCACCCACGCCCTGGGGCTGTGCGTGTTCGGCATCGGCGTGAGCAATCTCATCGGCACGGAGGATATGCTCTGCGTCATCGTGTGTATGGTCGTCGGCACCGTCCTGGGCAACGCCATCGACATCGAGGGGCGGCTGGAGTCCGCCGGGGACGCCCTCCGCTCCCGTCTGACCAAAGGGGACGGCGGCGGCCGCTTCACCGAGGGCTTCGTCAACGCCTCCCTGCTGTTCTGCGTGGGGGCCATGGCCATCACCGGCTCCATCGAGGCGGGCCTCAACCACAACTACGAGATCATCGTCTCCAAGGGGGTCATCGACGGGGTCACCTCCATCTCCTTCGCCGCCACCATGGGCATCGGCGTGGCCTTCTCCGTGATCCCCCTGATG
>CANQKJ010000173.1 GCA_947624465.1 uncultured Oscillospiraceae bacterium | reverse complement strand
CTACGGCTATGGCGGCGAGGGCGACTGGAAGGTGTCCGCCATGACCGCCATTATGAAGGCCATGGGCGAGGGCGGCAACGGCGCCTCCGCCTTCATGGAGGACTATACCTACAACCTGGTCCCCGGCGCGGAGTACTCCCTGGGCGCCCATATGCTGGAGGTGTGCCCCTCCGTGGCCGCCGGACGGCCCCGCATCGAGACCCATCACTTAGGGATCGGCATGAACGAGAAGGACCCCGCCCGCCTGGTGTTCGAGGGCAGGGAGGGGGACGCCATCGTGGTCTCCCTCATCGACATGGGCGGCCGGCTGCGCCTGATCTGCCAGGACATCCACTGCGTGAAGCCCATCCTACCCATGCCAAACCTGCCCGTGGCCCGGGTGATGTGGCAGGCGGAGCCCTCCCTCACCACCGGGGTGGAGTGCTGGATCACCGCCGGCGGCGCCCACCACACCGTCCTCTCCTACGATGTGTCCGCCGAGCAGATGAAGGACTGGGCCAACATGATGGGCATCGAGTTCGTCCATATCTCCAGGGACACCACCGTGGAGGGGCTGGAAAAGGAGCTTTTCTACAACGACATCGCCTGGAAACTGAAGGCGCTGTGAGCGCTGACGCAAAGGGGAGAAAACCATGGCGCTGAAACTGGAAAAGGAATACGCCGGCGTGGTCTATTCGCCCCGGCGGGAGGACATCTACTCCAACGGCGGCGGGGTCCTGTATCCCCGACCGGTGGAGCTGCATCACGCGGGGGAGCTGAACGGCCTCATCCTGGCGGCCTTTGACTATTACAGTCTCCAGGAGCCGCCGGTGTTCCCCATCTACGCCAGTCGGGACCACGGCGTCACCTGGGAGAAGTACAGCCAGGTGGAGGACACGAAAAACGGCTTCGGGATGCGCTTCCAGCCCATGCTGCTGGAGCTGCCCCGGCCCATGGGGGATCTGCCGGAGGGCGCGCTGCTGCTCACCGGCAACTCCATCCCCCTGAGCTTTGAGAGCACCGAACTGCTGCTGTTCGTCAGCCTGGACCACGGCCTCTCCTGGGAGTACCGCTCCTCCATCTGCGCCGGCGGCCCGCCCATCGAGCAGAATTTCGACGCTCTGGGCCCCGTGTGGGAGCCCTTCCTGTACTTCAACGCTGCCGGGGACCTGACGGTGATCTACACCGACGAGCGGCCCCACGCCGACCGGCGGTACAACCAGACCCTGGCGGTGGCGGTGTCCAAAGACGCGGGCAGGACCTGGGAGGCGCCCCATATGGTGTGCGCCATCCCCGACGGGTTCCAGCGCCCTGGCATGGCCATCGTCACGAAGCTGCCCAACGGGCGGTATTTCATGTGCTATGAGATCGTCTGCTTCCGGGACTGCGGCCCCGGCGACCCGCCTACCTGCGACGTGTACTGCCGTTTCTCTGACGACGGGGTGGACTGGGGCGACCCGGAGTACTGGGGAGAGCGCATCGAGACCGCCGACGGGATGTATCTGGGCAATATGCCTTACTGCCTGTGGGTGCCCCAGGGCGGCCCGGACGGCGCCATCATCGTCTCCGGCAAGCGGGACAGCGGCCCGCTGAAGCTGCGGGACCCGGGCGACTTCCTGGTGAATTATCACCTGGGGGAGGGCCCCTGGGAGCGGGCCCCCATGCTGGTGAGCTACGACGCCCGCATCCATCAGGCGGGCTGGAGCATGGGGATGTGTACCGTCGAGGACGGGACCCGGCTTTTGCAGCTGGCCCCCACCCAGTGCGACCGGGTGCTGCTCCAGATCTCCTACGGCATCGGCAATTTGGGGACGGAATGATGGGCAAGAACGCCTTTGCGCCCACGCCCCCCATGGGCTGGAACAGCTACGACTATTACGACACCACCGTCACCGAGGCGGAGGTGAAGGCCAACGCCGACTATATGGCGGCCCATCTGCGGGAGTATGGCTGGGAGTATGTGGTGGTGGATATCCAGTGGTACGCCCGCCGGCCCGACGCCCGGCGGAGCGAATACCAGTACCTCCCCTTCGGGGAACTGGCCATGGACGGATACGGCCGCCTGCTGCCTGACCCGGAGCGGTTCCCCAGCAGCGCGGACGGGGCCGGATTCAAACCCCTGGCGGACTACATTCACTCCCTGGGGCTGAAATTCGGCATCCACATCATGCGGGGCATCCCCCGCGCCGCCGCCCACCGGAGGCTGCCCGTGCTGGGGACCGCCGGGACGGCGGACGGGATCGCCGACCCCGCCTCCATCTGCCGGTGGAACCCGGATATGTACGGCGTCCGGGACTGCGCCGCCGGCCAGGCCTATTACGATTCCCTGCTGGCGCTGTACGCCGCCTGGGGCGTGGACTACATCAAGTGCGACGACATCTGCAATACCGACAACTGGGAGCCCCACAGCCCCCGGGCCTATGCGGGCCGGCATGAGATCGAGATGCTGCACCGGGCCATCCGAAAATGCGGGCGGCCCATCGTCCTGTCCCTGTCGCCGGGGCCGGCCCTCATCGACAAGGCGTGGCACTACGCCAGGTATGCCAACCTCTGGCGTATCACCGACGATATGTGGGACCGCTGGGAAGATGTAAAGGCCATGTTCGCCCGGTGTGAACTGTGGGCAAAGCACATCGCCCCCGGCTGCTTCCCGGACTGCGATATGCTGCCCCTGGGCCGCGTCGGGAAGGGATTCGGGGAGGAGCGGGACACTCGCCTGACCCGGGAGGAACAGCGGACCATGATGACCCTGTGGTGTATCTTCGGCTCCCCGCTGATGCTGGGGGCGAAGCTCACGGAGCTGGATGATTGGACCCTGTCTCTGCTGACCGACCGGCGGGTGCTGGCCCTGCTGGACCCCTCCCGCCGGAGAGAACAGCTCCGCCGGAGCGGGCGGGAGGCCGTCTGGCTGTCTGAACTGCCGGAGGACGGCTCCCTGTGCCTGGCCCTGTTCAATCTGTCCGACGAGGACGGACGCCTTTCCCTCCCCCTTGACGAGGCGGGCCTCACCGGGTACCGCGCCGCGGCGGAGGAGCTGTGGACAGGGGAGAATGCCGCCTTGACAGGCGGCGTGCTGGAGGCCGAAGTGCCCGCGCATGGCTGCAAATTGTTTCAAATCCTTTCTTGAAACCGGAGGTACCCAATGGAACTGAAGAATACAGTGATGGGCATCGAGCTGGGGTCCACCCGGATCAAGGCGGTGCTCATCGACCGGGACCACAACCCCATCGCCAGCGGCGACCACGAGTGGGAGAACAAGCTGGTGGACGGGGTGTGGACCTACGGCATGGACGACATCCGCGCCGGCCTCCGCGCCTGCTATGCCGATCTGAAGCGGGACGTGAAGGAGAAGTTCGGCGTCACCCTCACCACCGTGGGGGCGCTGGGCGTGTCCGCAATGATGCACGGCTACCTGCCCTTTGACCGGGACGGCGGCCAGCTGACGGAGTTCCGCACCTGGCGGAACACCATCACCGGTCCGGCGGCGAAGGAACTGACGGAGCGGTTCGGCTTCAACATCCCCCAGCGCTGGTCCATCGCCCACCTGTATCAGGCCGTTTTGAACGGGGAGGAGCATCTGCCCAGGCTGGACTACCTCACCACGCTGGCCGGCTACATCCACTGGCAGCTCACCGGCGTGAAGGCCGTTGGGGTGGGCGAGGCCAGCGGGATGTTCCCCATCGCCGCCGACGGCAGGGACTACGACCAGGCCATGGTGGAGAAGTTCGACGGGCTGATCGCCGGGAAGGGCTATCCCTGGAAGCTGAGGGACGTGCTGCCCAGGGTGCTGACCGCCGGTGAGGACGCGGGCGTCCTCACCGCCGAGGGCGCGAGGCTCCTGGACCCCGACGGCGACCTGCGCCCCGGCATCCCCGCGGCCCCCTGCGAGGGCGACGCGGGCACCGGAATGGCGGCCACCGACTCCGTCCGCGTCCGCACCGGAAACGTGTCCGCCGGCACCAGCGACTTCGCTATGGTGGTGGTGGACCGGCCCCTGGGCGTCCACCGGGAGATCGACATGGTGACCACCCCCGCCGGCCTGCCGGTGGCCATGGTCCACTGCAACAACTGCACCAGCGACATCAATGCCTGGGTCAATCTGTTCTCCGAGTTCGCGGAGGCCATGGGCGCGCCGACGGACAGGGGGGAGCTGTTCACCCTGCTGTTCCGTAAGGCCCTGGAGGGCGATCCCGACTGCGGCGGCCTGCTCAGTTACAATTACTTTTCCGGGGAGGGGGTCACCGACCTGGACGAAGGGCGCCCCATGTTCCTGCGGACGCCCGACGCCAGGTTCACTCTGGCAAACTTCATGCGCGCCCATCTGCTCTCCGCTCTGGCCACGCTGAAGATCGGCCTGGACATCCTCACCCGGCAGGAGCGGGTGGTCATCGACAAGCTGTACGGCCATGGCGGGTTCTTCAAGACCCCGGGTGTAGGGCAGCGGATGCTGTCTGCGGCGGCGGGGGTGCCCGTGTCCGTGATGGAGACCGCCGGCGAGGGCGGCCCCTACGGCATGGCGCTGCTGGCGGCCTACCTGATCTGGCGGGACGAGGGCGAAACGCTGGAGGACTACCTGGACCACAAGGTGTTCGCCTCCGCCAGGAGCTCTATCCTCATGGCGGACGAGCGCGACGCCGCCGGATTCTCCGCCTTCCTGACGCGCTATCAGCGGGCGCTGCCCGTGGAAAAGCTGGCAACGGAGGTGCTGTAATATGCTGGAGGAGCTGAAACAGAAG
>CANQKJ010000172.1 GCA_947624465.1 uncultured Oscillospiraceae bacterium | reverse complement strand
AAGAAGACCGAGGAAAAGGACGGCTACTCCGCCGTCCAGCTGGGATTTGAAGAAGTCCCCGAGCGCAAGCTCACCAAACCCGAGCTGGGGCACAGCAAGAAGGCCGGCAAGGCCCTGCGCGTCCTGAAGGAGTTCAAGCTGGACAATGCCGACAGCCTGAACGTGGGCGACGAGATCAACGCCACCGTGTTCGTTCCCGGCGACCGGGTGGACATCACCGGTATCAGCAAAGGCAAGGGGTTCCAGGGCTCCGTGAAGCGCTGCAACACCCACATCCAGAAGATGACCCACGGCGGCGGCCCGGTCCACCGCCACTCCGGCTCCATGGGCTCCAGCACCGATCCCTCCCGCATCTTCAAGGGGAAGAACGGCGCCGGCCAGATGGGCAACGAGCAGGTCACCGTGATGAACCTGGACGTGGTCCAGGTGGACGAGGAGCTGGGCGTCATCGCCGTGCGCGGCGCGGTCCCCGGCCCCAAGGGCGGCGTGGTCGCCCTCCACAGCAGCGTGAAGAAGGTCTTCGAGAAGAAGGGCGCCGCCGGTATCAGCGTCAACCCGCAGAAGGCCTCCGCCCGCGTCAACCCGCAGAAGGCCTCTGCGCGTAACCGCTAAGGAAAGGAGAGTGTGACAAATGCCTAAAGCGAACCTTTATAATATGACCGGTAAGCAGATCGGCGAGGTCGAGCTCTCCGAGGCCGTCTTCGGCATCGAGCCCAACGTCTCCGTCATGCACGACGCGGTCAAGAACCACCTGGCCAACTGCCGGCAGGGCACCCAGAGCGCCCTCACCCGCGCGGAAGTGTCCGGCGGCGGCAGAAAGCCCTGGCGCCAGAAGGGCACCGGCCACGCCCGTCAGGGCAGCACCCGCGCCCCCCAGTGGACCCACGGCGGCATCGTGTTCGCCCCCAAGCCCCGGGATTACAGCTACAGCCTCAACAAGAAGGTGCGCCGCCTGGCCCTGAAGTCCGCCCTGTCCGCCAAGGCCGCCTCCGGCGACGTGCTGGTGGTGGATAAGCTGGAGATGGGCGAGATCAAGACCAAGACCTTCGCCGGCTTCCTCAGCGCCGTCGAGTCCAAAAAGGCTCTGGTGGTCACCGCCTGCCCCAACGTGGTCAAGTCCGCCCGGAACATCCCCGGCGTGGTGACCAGCCCCGCTAACCTCATCAACGTGTACGACATCGTCAACGCCAACCAGGTCATCATCGACCAGGGCGCGCTGGCCGTCATCGAGGAGGTGTTCGCGTAATGAAGACCGCTTACGACATCATCAAGCGCCCCATCGTCACCGAGCAGTCCATGGAGGCGGCCGCCGAGAAGAAGTACACCTTTGAGGTGGATAAGACCGCCAACAAGATCGAGATCGCCAAGGCTGTCGAGGAGATCTTCGGCGTGAAGGTGGCCAAGGTCAACACCTTGAATATGCAGGGCAAGGTCAAGCGCCAGGGCCGCTATCCCGAGGGCCGCCGGCCCTCCTGGAAGAAGGCCATGGTCACTCTGACCGCCGATTCCAAGTCCATCGAGTTCTTCGAGGGCATGGTGTAAGGAGGAAAATGAAGAATGGCTATCAAGACTTATAAGCCCACGACGCCCTCCCGCCGCCACATGACTGTGTCCGCCTTCGAGGGCATCGACAAGAAGGCCAAGCCGGAGCGCTCCCTGCTGGAGGTCCTGAAGAAGAACGCCGGCCGCAACAGCTACGGCCGCATCACCGTCCGGCACAAGGGCGGCGCCAACCGCCGCAAGTACCGCGTCATCGACTTCAAGCGGGACAAGGCCGGCCACGCCACCGTCATCAACCTGCAGTACGACCCCAACCGCTCCGCCAACATCGCCCTGATCGAGTATGAGGACGGCGAGCGCCGCTACATTCTGGCCCCTGTTGGCCTGAAGGCGGGCAGCACCGTCACCACCGGCAGCGGCGCCGACATCCTGCCCGGCAACGCGCTGCCCATCGCGGAGATCCCCGTGGGCGAGATGATCCACTGCGTGGAGCTGTATCCCGGCAAGGGCGCCCAGCTGGTGCGCTCCGCCGGCACCGCCGCCCAGCTGATGGCCAAGGAGAACGGCATGGCGCAGGTGCGTCTGCCCTCCGGCGAGGTCCGGCTGGTCCGCGAGAACTGCTACGCCACCATCGGTCAGGTGGGCAACACCGACTGGGCCAACATCCACATCGGCAAGGCCGGCCGCAAGCGCCACATGGGCTGGCGGCCCACGGTGCGCGGCTCCGTCATGAACCCCAACGACCACCCCCACGGCGGCGGCGAGGGCAAGAGCCCCGTTGGCCGGCCCGGCCCCGTGACCCCCTGGGGCAAGCCCGCCATGGGTTACAAGACCCGCAAGAAGAAGAACCGCACCGACAAGTTCATTGTCCGGCGCCGCAACGGTAAGTAAGGAGGGAGTTTGAAATGAGCAGAAGCGTCAAGAAAGGCCCGTTTTGCGCTCCCGAGCTGCTGAAGCGGGTAGACGAGATGAACAAGAAGAACGAGAAGAAGGTGCTGAAGACCTGGAGCCGCGCCTCCACCATCTTCCCCTCCTTCGTGGGACACACCATCGCCGTCCACGACGGCCGCAAGCACGTCCCCGTGTATATCACCGAGGACATGGTCGGCCACAAGCTGGGCGAGTTTGCCCCCACCCGGACCTTCCGGGGCCACTCGGGCAGCAAGACCGCTAAGTAAGGAGGGGAGAACATGGAAGCGAAAGCCACACTGAAATATATCCGGATCTCTCCCCGCAAGGTCGGCATCCTGTGCGACCAGATCCGCGGCAAGAGCGTCAAGGAGGCCAATGCCATCCTGTCCGTGATCCCCAAGGCCGCCTCCGAGCCGCTGGCCAAGCTGGTCAAGAGCGCCGCCGCCAACGCCGAGAACAACCACCAGATGGACCCCGAGAAGCTGTACGTCGCCGAGACCTACGCCACTCCCGGCCCCATCATGAAGCGGTTCATGCCCCGGGCCAAGGGCCGCGCCTACGGCATCAAGAAGCGCACCTCTCACATCACCGTGGTGCTGAAAGAAAAGGAGGCCAAGTAATATGGGACAGAAAGTCAATCCCCACGGCCTTCGCGTGGGCGTCATCAAGGACTGGGATTCCCGCTGGTATGCCCGTGACGAGAAGGTCGGCGACCTGATCGTGGAGGACTACAACCTGCGCCGGGAGCTGAAGAAGCGCCTGTACGCCGCCGGCGTGCCCAAGATCGAGATCGAGCGGGACAACGCCCGCATCCGCATCTATGTACACTGCGCCCGCCCCGGCATGATCATCGGCAAGGGCGGCGAGGAGATCGAGAAGCTCCGCGCCGAGCTGGAGAAGCGCCTGGGCAAGACCGTGGTGCTGAACATCGTCGAGGTCCGCAACGCCGATATCGACGCCCAGCTGGTGGCCGAGAACATCGCCCAGCAGCTGGAGAAGCGCATCGCCTTCCGCCGGGCCATGAAGAACGCCATGGGCCGCGCCATGCGGATGGGCGCCCTGGGCATCAAGGTGCAGGTCTCCGGCCGCCTGAACGGCGCCGAGATCGCCCGCGTGGAGCACTACCACGACGGCACCATCCCCCTGCAGACCCTCCGGGCCGACATCGAGTACGGCTTCACCGAGGCGGCCACCACCTACGGCCGTCTGGGCGTCAAGGTGTGGATCTACAAGGGCGAGGTGCTCACCCAGACCCTGCGCACCACCCCCCGCACCATCGACACCAAGAACTACAAAGAGCGCGAGCAGCGTCCCCGCCGGGACCGCCGGGACGGCGACCGCAGGGGCGGGTTCAACCGCCAGGGCGGCGACCGCCGTCAGGGCGGCGGCCAGGGCGGCTTCAACCGTCAGGGCGGCCAGGGCCAGGGCTTCAACCGCGGCCCCCGGCCCAGCGCTCCTAAGGAAGGAGGGGCCCAGTAATGCTTCTGCCCAAGAGAGTCAAGTACCGCCGGCAGCACCGCGGCCGTATGACCGGCACCGCTACCCGCGGCAATAAGGTCTCCTACGGCGAGTGGGGCCTGCAGGCCCTGGAGCCCGCCTGGATCACCGGCAATCAGATCGAGGCCGCCCGTGTGGCCATGACCCGTTATACCAAGCGCGGCGGCAAGGTCTGGATCAAGATCTTCCCCGACAAGCCCGTGACCAAGAAGGCCCTGGGTACCCGTATGGGCTCCGGTAAAGGCGCCCCTGAGTACTGGATCGCCGTGGTCAAGCCCGAGCGCGTCATGTTCGAGATCGCCGGCGTCCCCGAGGAGACCGCCCGCGAGGCCCTGCGCCTGGCCAGCCACAAGCTGCCCATCAAGTGCAGGATCGTGAAGAAAGAGACCGAGAATGGTGGTGAATGAAGATGAAAGCGAACGAGATCCGTAAAATGAGCGCCACTGAGCTGGAGAGCAAGCTGGTGGACCTGAAGAAGGACCTGTTCAACCTCCGTCTTCAGCACGCCACCAACCAGCTCGACAACCCCATCCGCATCGCCGAGGTCCGCAAGGACATCGCCCGCGTGAAGACCATCCTGCGTGAGCAGCAGGGCCGATAAGGAGGAGTAGGACATGGAAAACAGGACTTCTTCCCGCAAGACCAGAGTCGGCCTGGTGGTTTCGGACAAGATGGACAAGACCGTGGTGGTCGCCATCGCCGACCGCGTGGCCCATCCTCTGTATAAGAAGATCGTCAAGCGGACCTATAAGCTGAAGGCCCACGACGAGAACAACCAGTGCGGCGTGGGCGACCGCGTCCGCGTGATGGAGACCCGCCCCCTGTC
>CANQKJ010000171.1 GCA_947624465.1 uncultured Oscillospiraceae bacterium | reverse complement strand
TACTTGACAGATATACAAAGAGGCGCGGAGCAACTGCTCTGCGCCTCTTTGCATATCTGTTTTCAGACGAGGATCAACGTATGCTTAATCACTTCCTCAACCCGATTTCGGATGCTGTTCATTCGTCTGACCCACTCCAACTGATCCTCTGCCTTGAGCTTTTCAGTAATTCCCTCTTGCTTGGCCATCCGCTGAACCAACTGAAGAAACATAGTCTCCGCTTGCTTATCCACTTCTGCCAAGTGAGCGTCTAACTTACCGCTGAGAAGCAGGGCAGTGTAGAGAGGTCTCCGGTGAACTTTCAGATATTGTTTCCGCCGCTGGCCCCAGATCCCAATAGACGTGCTTTCGGGTACAGTCAGATCGGGGAGCAGATATTCTCCCTCTTGGTGGTAAGTTCCACCTATTCGTTCAAATAGTGACTTTTCCATGGTATAGTCCTCCAAAATGGTGAATTTCCTTGCAACTCAATCACATTCGGATGACTTGACAAAATGCGAGGAGAGGACTTCCTTACGAAGTCCTCTCCTCGGGGGAGCTTTTTCGCGCTCATTTGTGATAGAGCTGGTTGGTCTGATACCGGGGGGTGCAGGTCAGCCGCAGGCCCAGCTTGGAGTAGATGCCGCTGTCGGCGCTGGAGAGGATCACCGAGGAATGGGCCTCGCAGTCCCGCAGGTCGTCCAGATGGGCCAGCGCCCCGGCGGCCAGGGGATCGGTGGCGGCGGAGATGGCCAGGGCGATCAGGATCTCGTCGCTGTGGAGGCGGGGATTGCGGCTGCCCAGATGGTTCACCTTCACCCCCTGGATGGGTTCGATGGCCTGCCGGGAGATCAGGTCCACCTCGTCGTCGATGCCGGCCAGCCGCTTCAGGGCGTTGAGCAGCGCCGAGGAGGAGGCCCCCATCAGATCGGAGGTCTTGCCGGTGACGATGGCGCCGTCGGGAAGCTGGATGGCGGCGGCGGGCTCGCCGGTCTCCACCGCCCGCCGCTCGGCGGCGGCCAGGACGGGGCGGTCCGCGTCGGACACGCCGGCTTGCTTCATCAACAGCTCCAGCTTGTACACCACCTCGTCGTTCCCCTGGCCCCGGCGGCGGTCGCACAGGGCCGTGTAGTACCGCCGGATGATCTCCTGTCTGGCGGCGGCGCAGACCGCCTCGTCATCGAAGATGCAGTTGCCCGCCATATTTACCCCCATGTCGGTAGGGGAACGGTAGGGGCTTTCGCCGGTGATCTTCTCAAACATGGCGGCCAGCACCGGGAATACCTCCACATCCCGGTTGTAGTTCACGGTGGTGACCCCATAGGCCTGGAGGTGGAAGGGGTCGATCATGTTCACGTCGTTCAGGTCGGCGGTGGCGGCCTCGTAGGCCAGATTCACCGGGTGCTGGAGAGGCAGGTTCCAGATGGGGAACGTCTCGAACTTGGCATAGCCCGCCTGACGGCCCCGCTTGTGCTCGTGATAGAGCTGGCTGAGGCAGGTGGCCATCTTGCCGGAGCCGGGACCAGGGGCGGTGACCACCACCAGGGGGCGCTGGGTCTCGATGTAGTCGTTGCGGCCGTAGCCCTCGTCGGACACGATGAGGGACACATTGTGGGGGTAGCCGGGGATGGGATAGTGGAGATACACCCGCACGCCCAGGCCCTCCAGACGACGCTTGAAGGCGTCCGCCGCTGCCTGGCCGGAATACTGGGTGATGACCACACTGCCCACATACAGCCCCTCGGAGCGGAAGGCGTCGATGAGACGGAGCACGTCCTCGTCGTAGGTGATGCCCAGGTCCCCCCGGACCTTGTTCTGCTCGATGGCGGCGGCGTTGATGGCGATGACCATCTCGGCGCTGTCCTTCAGCTCCAGCAGCATCCTGATCTTGCTGTCCGGGGCGAAGCCGGGGAGCACCCGGGCGGCGTGGTTGTCGTCGAACAGCTTGCCGCCGAACTCCAGGTACAGCTTGCCGCCGAACTGGGCGATCCGCTCCCGGATGCGGGCGGACTGGGTCTCAAGGTACTTCCGGTTGTCGAACCCCATGCGATTTGCCATAGTCATTCCAGGCCCCTTTGCCTTCCGGGAGGTCATCCTCCCTTTCTCTCTGTGCGTACGCAGACGCGCCCGGCATAAAAAAAGCGCCGGAGCAAGCGGTTCTTGCTCCGACGTGGCAGCGGATGAAGGATTCGAACCCTCACAAACAGAGTCAGAGTCTGGTGTGCTACCATTACACTAATCCGCTATTTCGCTGGCCCCTCAGGGAGACCGAGTGTTATTATATCAGACCGCCGCCATTTGTCAAGCCCTTTTTTCGCGCCCAGGCAGAAAGGAAGCCCCCCGCGCGGCGGAGGGCTTCTCTCGGGTCTGGATCAGGCGTAAAACGCGTGGCCGCCGATGGTGCACAGATAGGGCCGGTTCCGGGCCGCCCAGGTGTTCCTCAGATAGGTCGCGTTGAAGAACTTGGCGGAGGGCAGGACCTGCACGCCTTCCAGCACCAGCTTGGCCGCGATGACCGACTGGGCGTTGGGCTCGCGGTAGACGGAGCCGCTGGCGGCGGGGCTGAACTGGTTCTTCTGGAAGATGACCCCTTTGATGGTGTTGGGCCAGTTGGAAGACTTGTCGTTCACCCGGTTCATGACCACGTTGCCCACAGCGATCTTGCCGTCCAGGGGCTGATTGCCGCTCTCGGCGTTGATGATGTGGGACAGCCAGTAGAGGTCGTCGCCGTTATAGTAGGCGGCGCCGCTGGTCAGGTAGGGGCCGGCCCCCTCCCGCGGGGTGAGGAAGGCCACGCGGGCGTCGCCGTCATAGGTCACATCCATGTTGAACACGGTCGCCATCACCCGCACCGGCACGGCCACCAGGCCGTTCACATAGCGGTTCCCGCCCGCCACATAGAGGCAGCGGCCGTTGGCCTGGAGGTACACATTGCCCGCGCCGGCGGTCATGGTAAGGTCCGCCCCGCCGGAGGACGCGCTGACGCTGACCGTGCCGTTCCACTCGGAGACGGCGGCCTCGGGGTCCATAACGGCCATAAAGGCCTGCACCGTGATGTAGTTGGTTCCATTCACGTTTTGGAAGCTGTCCCCGGGCACGGGAACGCCGTTCACATACAGGCTGCTGACATACTGGGGCTCCTCAGGCTCGGCGGACTCTTCTTCAGAGGGATCGGCCTCAGAAGGCTCTTCCCCGGCGGGCTCGCCTTCCTGGGGCTGGGCCTCGCTGTCCCGCTGAACGTCCCCCGTGGTCTGCTGGAAGGACTCCTCCCCGGGGGCCGCCGCGGCGAACACCACAGGGATCGCGCCGGCGAGCATCGTCAGAGCCAGCAGCATGGCAAACAGCTTTGTGAGATGCTTTTTCATACTAACGCTCCTAACTGCCGGCCAGCCATCGACCGGTAACAATTTTCAGTAAAATTGTAACCGTATTGTAACTTATTTAGAACAGCAATTCTACCGTCAAATTAGCCAATTTTTAGATGACAGTATTGTGCTGTTTCATCATTTTATGCAATTTTGGTTCAATTTCCTGTTAGGAGCCGTTCAAAAATCACATCTGTCTCCGGCGCTACCGGCAGGGACCGCCTCCCCTTTCGCTATATCGTTACAACTTCTGTTACCGATAGAACCAGTGGACGCCGATGGTGGTCACATAGGGGCGGTTCTCCATCACCCACCGGTTGGAGGTCAGGGACGGCGCGATAAAGTACAGGCTGTCCCTCGCCTCCCGTCCGCCGTCCAGCACCAGCTTGGCGGCCAGTACGCTCTCGGCGGTGGGTTCGTCATAGACGGTCCCGTTGGCCACCGGGGTGAACTGCACCCCCCACTTGGTGTCGAAGATGACCGACTTCACGTCGTTGGGGAACTCCCCGCTGGCCACCCGGTTGAGCACCACCGTGCCCACGGCGATCTTTCCCCGCAGGGACTCTCCCCTGCTCTCGGCGGAGATGATCCTGGCCATCCAGTAGAGTTCATCGGCGGTATACGGGGCCTTTCCCGGCCGGCCGCTCCCCTTCGCAACGGTGACGCCGCCCCTGGCGCTCCAGTCCACCGCGCCGCCCAAAGCCCCGGCGATGGCCCGGACGGGCACCATCACGCGGTCGTTGACCAATCGCACCCCGTCGGGTATGTAAAAGGCCCGGTCATTGGCGGTGAGGTACTTCTGCCCCGGCACGGCGGTCACCTCCACCCCGCTGCCTCGGATATGGGCGGCTCCGCCGGACCATGTGACCTCCGCGTTGGGCGCCAGCACCTCCGCCATGGTCCGCAGGGACACGTAGGTGGTGTCCCCGACCATGTACGCCCCCGCCCTGCTCCAGAAGTTCCTGCCGCCTACGTCGAGCCGCTCCGTCACGGCGGAGGCGGGCGCCGCCAGCAGGGCCGTCACGGCCAGCGCCGCCGCCAGCCATCTCCACTTGAATCTCATGGGATCACTCCTTATTATTATTTGTAATACGGCGCGGGTCCGCCCGCGGCGGCCCACGGTAAAATCATACCCGCCGGGGAGGCGCGTCCGCAAGGCAAAATGGTTTCCAGCGTGGGGAGCGGCTGGAAATGGGTATAAAAAAACGCCGTCGCAAGCGATAGATGCTTGCGACGGGGCCCCCGCAAGGCTTTGTGGGGAAAGGAGGAGCAGCGGAGTGAGCGCGCTCCGGCGTAAAAAAACGCCGGAGCAAGCGATACGCAGCTTGCTCCGACGTGGCGGAGTGGGAGGGATTCGAACCCTCGGTACCCTTATGAGGTACACACGATTTCCAATCGTGCTCGTTATGACCGCT
>CANQKJ010000170.1 GCA_947624465.1 uncultured Oscillospiraceae bacterium | reverse complement strand
GTTCGCCGATTAAAGTGGCACGCGAGCTGGGTTCAGAACGTCGTGAGACAGTTCGGTCCCTATCTGTTGCGGGCGCAAGAGATTTGAAGGGAGCTGTCCTTAGTACGAGAGGACCGGGATGGACATACCTCTGGTGCACCAGTTGTCCTGCCAAGGGCACAGCTGGGTAGCTACGTATGGACGAGATAAACGCTGAAGGCATCTAAGCGTGAAACTCCCCCTAAGATAAGATCTCTCATCCTTCATGGAGTAAGGCACGACGTAGACGATGTCGTTGATAGGTCGGAGGTGTAAGCGCCGTGAGGCGTTGAGCTGACCGATACTAATATGCCGAGGGCTTGACCTCAACAAGAGGAAATGCAGGCTGCTTGTGTGTGTCACATTGTTCAGTTTTGAGGGTGCGCTGCAAGGCGACCCCAGGAGTCCTGACGAAGCGAGGGATACGGAGCTTGCTTCAAGGGGCCCCCGCAAAGCCGGTCTGAGGCTTTGTGGGGAGAGGAGGCGCGACGGAGCGAGTGAGCTTTGGCCGAAGGCCGAAGCGAAGGATACGAAGTCCACGCCGACGATGGCCCGTTGGTCAAGTGGTCAAGACGGCGGCCTCTCACGCCGCAAACGGGAGTTCGACTCTCCCACGGGTCACCACTTCTCTTTGAGAAGAAAATTGAATCGCTTTTTATTGGTTCGCCAATGAAAGCCGGCAAGGCGGTCTTCGCTTTTGTCGGAGAGGAGATGCAGTGAAGTGAGCGAGCTTTCGCCAAGGGCGGAGGCGAACGATACGGAGCCTGCATCGACGAAGTTGGTGCTGATTGCGGTGAGGGTCCACCCGTTCCCATCCCGAACACGGAAGTTAAGCTCACCTGCGCCGAAAATACTTGGCTGGCGACGGCCCGGAAAGATAGGTAGTGCCAACACAAGAGAGCAGACAGTCATCAGACTGTCTGCTCTTCTTTTGTCCGCTGCGGTTCGCGCAAAAGGGCGGCCAGCCGGAAGTTCCGGATGGCCGCCCTGCGGGATTGGCGAGTTTAACTTTTACGCCAGAGGTTCCACCTGATCGCGGTACAGGAAGGTGACGATCTCGCCGCGGTTGCAGGTCTTGTCGGGGGAGAAGAGCCCTTTTTCAAGATCGGTGCCATTGGTGATGCCCTTGGCCGCGGCCCAGGCCACAGCCTGCTCAAAATCAGAGCCGGCGACGTCGTTAAAGGTCACGCTGCTTTCGGCTTCGGGACAGTCCGCCGCTTTCCACATAAAGAACACGGCGATGGCGCGGGTGCAGTCCGCGTCGGGATCGAAGCCGGCGCCGATGATGCCGTTCTCGGAAGCCCAGGCCTGAGCGGCCTTCATGTCGGAGCCGTCGGGCTTGAAGGCGGGATCTTCCGCAGTGCGCGCGGCGCGGTACAGCATGGTGAGGATCTGGGCCTGCGTGCAGGTTGCCTTGGGGGAGAAGGTCTTTGCTGTTTCATCGGTGCCGTTGGTGATGCCGCTGGTCACCGCCCAGCCCACGGAGTTGGTGTAGTAGGCGCCGGCCTCCATGTCGTCAAACTTGGCGATGGCGGTCTCGTTATACTCCTTTTGGACCTTTTCCTTCAGGGTCAGACCGCAGTCGATGCAGCTCTGCGTGCCGTCTTCCGCTGTGACGATCACATGGGGAGTCACGTCGCTGACCTCACCGCAGCCGGTGCAGACGTGCCAGTGGTTCTGGCTGTCGGCATTCCAGCTCTCGGTGAAGGTGTGGATATGCTCCTCCTCGGCTGTGTAGTTGGGATCGGCCTCTCCGCAGACGGTACATCTGCCGTCGCTGTAGGTGTGGGCGGCGGAGTCCTTGACATCGCCGCACTGGCACTCGTGCCAGTGGTGCGCGCTGTCGCTGCTCCACGCGCCGTTGTAGGCGTGGGTGTGATCCTTGGACAGAACGGGAATGCTCTGGCCGGAGGCGATCTTTACGCCGCAGCCCAGGCAGTAGGTGTCGCCGGTGTAGCCCTCGGCCTCCGTAGTGGCGGCTTTGGCGTCCCGGATCTCGGTGCCGCCGCTGTGGTTAGAGGGATCCCTGGAACCGTAGTAGCCGCCGCAGACGGAACACTGGGCGGGGGCGGTGCAGGTGGCGGTGCCGCCGCTGTGGGCAGAGTTCCGCACGGCGCTGCAGCCGGGATTCAGGCAGTGCTCATTGTGCCCGCCTTCGCCGGCGCTGATGGCGTGGCCCCAGGCGTGGCCGCTGCTGCTGGGCACCACGACCGCGCCGCAGTCGGCGCAGGTAATGGCGGAGGTGCAGTCGCCGCCGCTGGTCCCGGCGGAGTGCGTGGCGCTCTGCATGGCGGTGCAGCCGGGCCGGGTGCACTTGCGGGTGTGGGTGCCGTTCCCGCTGTTGATCCACGCGCCCCAGGCGTGGCCGCCGTAGGCACCGGAGCCGGTGGCGTAGCCGCACACGGAACACTTTGCGGAGGAGGTGCAGCTGGTGCCGGGCACGATGTCGTGGGCGCCGCTCTCCGTGTAGGTGCAGCCGGCGCTGGTGCAGTGGCGCTCATGCCCTTCGGCGGTCTGTGTCCACTTGCCCATGTAGTGCCTGGGGTTGCCGTCCGCCACGATGTTGCCGCAGACGCAGTAGCGCGCCTGGGTGCAGTCGGTGCGGGCGCCGCTGGCGGTGCAGGTGGAGGTGCGGATCTCGCCGCACTTGGAACACGTCTCCCTGTGGTTGAAGGCGCCAAACTGCTTGGGCGCTCCCCAGCTGTGGTCGCAGGCGGGCTTGCCGTAGCCGCAGACGCTGCAGCTGCCGTTGACGAAGGTGTGGGCCTCCACGTCGACCGTCTTGCCGCACTGGGTACACTCGTGCCAGTGATTGCTGTCGTTGGTCTTCCAGGAAGACCAGGTATGATCGGTGCCAGGGGCCTCCTCGCCGCAGCGGGAGCAAACCAGGCCGGCGGTGTGGTCGCCGCCTTTGCCCACCCAGTCGTGGCCCGGGGCCTTGACGACATCGAATTTTTCCTCGGCGCCGCACTGGGTGCAGATATGATAGCTGTAGCCGTCCTCGGTGCAGGAGCCCGGGTGGCTGTATGTCTCAGCGCCCCAGGAATGGCGCATCGGGGTCTGGTAGGTCTTGGTCTCCCGCTGAGCGCACAGCGCGCAGGTGCGGTACTGGACCTGGGTGCCGCCGCAGGGGGAGGACTGCTCGCTGTCCACCGCCCAATCGCTCCAGCTGTGGCCGCCGTAATGGATCAGGGTATTCCCACATTCCGAGCAAACCTGCTCCGTGGTGGGATTTTCGGGGCAGCTGTTGTCGGTAATGACCGGGTCGCCATAGGAATGGCTTCCCACAGCGTCGGTGTAATCGGCGGGCCGATAGGCGATGTCAGTGCGTGCGCCGCAGATCGTACACACCTTATAATAGATCCAGCTCCAGCCAAACACGCAGTCATATCTGTTCTGATCCGTATGTTCTTCCCACTGATGTACATGGTCCCCGACCGCTTCCTCGGCGTGGACCGGGATCACTGCCACCGAACACAAGAGCATCACGCACAGCAGAAGGGCCAGACATCTCTTACTTTTTTTCATGGCTTGTTCCTCCTTCGGAATTACGGTACATCTGACATTACACTGACGGCTTGGCAGGGAGGCGGATATGAGACGGACGGCCTTCTGTCCGGTAATAAAAAACCGCTGATCAAGATCATCAGCGGTTACCCCATGAAACTTCCCATGTATCCAGATATGCACCAGTACATAAGAAATACGGCAACCGGCTGTCATAGTCCTGCGACCTTAGACCCATAGCTTTGCGTCCCCGCTTTTCAACAGGTTTGCTTTGAACATATTTTCTTTGACAGTTCAAGTATACTATGGAAACCCGCTGCTGTCAAGCGTTTTTACCGCTTTCAGGGGCTATTATTATTTGGGAAAACAGGATGAAACTGCCTTAATCCAGCAGCTCGACACCGCCGGGGATGTCCTTGAACCGGACGCCCATCCCGTTCAGCTCGGCGCGGATGGCGTCGGCCGTCTGGAAGTCCTTCGCCTTTTTGGCGTCGTCCCGGCGGTGGAACAGGGCGATGATCTCCTCCGTCGCCCGTCCGCCGGCGTTTTTGATCACGAACGCGTCCATGCTCTCCGCGCCGATCACCATGCGGGACTCCGCCTTTTGGCGCTCCTCCGCCGCCTTGTCCAGCAGGGACAGGGAGAGGACCTGGTCAAAGCTGTCCAGGATGGCCAGACGGGTGGCGTCGCTGGTATCGGCCTTCAGCGCGTCGTACAGGCAGGTGACGCCCAGAGCGGTGTTCAGGTCGTTCCCCACCCGCTGGATGAAGCTGGCCCTGTACTCCGCCAGGACGGCCTCGTCCACGGGGCCGTCATCGGGTTTGAGGGCGGCGATCCGCTTGATGAGCTTCTGGTATGCCTGGGCGGCATTGTCCAGGTTTTCCCAGGAAAAGACCAGCGCCTTGCGGTAGTGGGACTGGAGGCAGAAGAAGCGGTAGGCCAGGGGGTCGTAGCCCTTTTCCTCCAGCAGGGAGACGGTGAGGAACTCCCCTTTGGACTTGGACATCTTGCCGTCGTCGGTGTTCAGGTGGTGGACGTGGAACCACTGCCGGCACCAGGGGTGGCCCAGGTAGGATTCGGACTGGGCGATCTCGTTGGTGTGGTGGGGGAAGGCGTTGTCGACGCCGCCGCAGTGGAGGTCCAGATACTCCCCGTTATACTTCATGGAGATGCAGGAGCATTCGATGTGCCAGCCGGGATAGCCCACCCCCCAGGGGGAGTCCCATTTCAGGGCCTGGTCCTCGAACTTGGACTTGGTGAACCAGAGGACGAAGTCGTTCTTGTT
>CANQKJ010000169.1 GCA_947624465.1 uncultured Oscillospiraceae bacterium | reverse complement strand
AGCCGGGTCTGGCAGAGCTCCACCACGGTCTCCGCCGTCCGGGCGGCGTCCCGCCTGCCCAGGTAGAAGAAGTCCCTGCTCCTGTTGTCCAGTCTGGGCGCCTCTCCCCGGTTGACCCCGTGGGCGTTCATGACGATGGCGCTCTCCCTGGCCTGCCGGAAGATCTCGGTGAGCCGCACCGAGGGCACCACGCCGCTCCGCAGCAGGTGGTCCAGCACGTTCCCCGGCCCCACGGAGGGGAGCTGGTCCGGGTCGCCCACCAGCACCAGCCGGCAGTCGGAGCGCAGGGCGGCCAGCAGGGCCGCCATCAGCGGCATATCCACCATGGAGGTCTCGTCCACGATGACCGCGTCCGCCTCCAGGGGGTCGTCCTGGTTTTTGGTGAAGGCCAGCATCCCGGTGAAGGGGTCCAGCTGGGTACACAGCAGCCGGTGGATGGTGGCCGCCTCCGCCCCGCAGGTCTCGGCCAGCTTCTTGGCCGCCCGGCCCGTGGGGGCGGCCAGGGCGGTCTCCAGCCCCAGCCCCTCGAACAGGGCCAGCACCCCCCGCAGAGAGGTGGTCTTGCCGGTGCCCGGCCCCCCGGTGAGGAGCATCACCTGCCGGGAGGCCGCCAGCTCCACCGCCTCCCGCTGCTGCTCCGCGTATACGATGCCCTGCTCCTTCTCGATGCGCCCGATGATCCGGTCCAGGTCTTGCGGCGGCCTCAGCTCGGCGGAGCACATCTCCGCCAGCCGCATGGCCACATAGCACTCCGCCTCATAGAGCTCCGCGGGATAGCAGGCCGTGACCCCGGCGATGTCCTCCCGGACCACCTCGCCCCGTCCGATCAGCTCCTCCAACCCCTTGTCCAGGCACTCCCCCTCCACGCCGATGAGGGCGCCCGTGGCCGCGATCAGCTTCTCCTGGGGCAGGAACACGTGCCCGTTGGCCGCGTTGTGATCCAATTCAAACTGGAGGGCGGCCTCCACCCGCTGGGGGTCGTCCCCCGCCACGCCCAGCTCGATGGCCAGGGCGTCCACCTGGGCGAAGGGCACCTCCAGGGACTTGTCCGCCAGCAGGTACGGATTGTCTCGCACCACCTCCACCGCCACGTCGCCGAACCGCTTGTAGAGCGGCACCGCCGCGGCCAGCGGGAGCTGATGCTCCGACAAGAACTCCGCCAGCCGCCGCATCCCCATCTGCTCCCGGAAGGCCTCGCCGATGGCTTTGGCCCGCTTGGGGGTGATGCCCCTGATCTCGGCCAGCCGCTCCGGCTCGTTCTCGATGACCTCCAGGGCCTTCTCCCCGAACCGGTCCACGATCTGCCGGGCCGTCCCCATGCGGATGCCCTTGATGGCCCCGGAGGCCAGGTACTCAAAGATGGCCCGCTCCCCCTCGGGCAGCCGCCGGACCACCACCTCCGCCTTGAACTGCTCCCCGTAGCTGGGGTGGCGGCCCCAGGTGCCCTCCAGCTCCAGCCGCTCGCCGGGGGTGACGCCGGGCATACAGCCCACCACCGCCACGTCCCCCTTCTCACCGCAGTCCAGCTTCAGCACCGTGTAGCCGTTCTCCTCGTTGCGGAACAGCACCGCCTCCACCGCGCCCTCGATGTGATTCCATTCCTGCCCTTCCGGTCTCTCCACAGCCATGGCGGCCTCCTCAAACATTTGTTCTTTTCCATTGTAGCAAAAAATATTACCATTTTCAACTGCGAATTTGGAGCGCATACTAAACCCACATGAAATTCGAGGTGAAACCAAATGCTGACCGAGACGCAACTGCTCAATCACATCTATCAGACCGCCCAGATGGGGGTGGAGGGCATCGACACGGTGCTGCGCTACGCCAAGAACCCCCGCCTGATCGACTCTCTCACCGCCCAGCGCACCGAGTATGAAAAGTTGCAATCCAGCGCCGACTCCATGCTCCACGCCCGCGGGGAGCCCTCCAAGGGGATCAGTCCGGTGGCCCGCCTGTCCTCCGAGGCCATGAGCACCATGAAGGCCATGACCGACCGCTCCTCCACCAACATCGCGGAGATGATGATCCAGGGCTCCACCATGGGGGTGACCAAGAGCCTGCGCACCATCCGGGACTGCGATCTGAGGGACGGCCAGGTCCGTGACCTGGCGGACAAGCTGCTCTACACCGAGCAGTCCAATATCGAGGAAATGAAGAAATTCCTCTGAAACAACGAGGCCCCGGCTTCCGCCGGGGCCTCGTTCCTGTGACGCGGTCTATTCCAGCTCAAACGCGCCGGTGTAGAGCTGATAGTACTTGCCCTTCTCGGCGATGAGCTTTTCGTGGCTGCCCCGCTCGATGATCCGGCCCTGCTCCAGCACCATGATCACGTCGGAGTTCTGTACCGTGGACAGCCGGTGGGCGATGACGAACACGGTGCGCCCGGTCATCAGGGCGTCCATGCCCTGCTGGACGATGGCCTCGGTGCGGGTGTCGATGGACGACGTGGCCTCGTCCAGGATCATCACCGGCGGGTCGGCCACGGCGCACCGAGCGATGGCCAGCAGCTGCCGCTGCCCCTGGGACAGGTTGGCCCCGTTGCCGGTGAGCATGGTGTCGTAGCCGTCGGGCAGCCGGGTGATGAAGTCGTGGGCGCCGGCCAGCTGGGCGGCCGCGATACACTCCTCGTCGCAGGCGTCCAGGTTCCCGTAGCGGATGTTCTCCATCACGGTGCCGGTAAACAGGTTGGTGTCCTGGAGCACGATGCCCAAAGACCTTCGCAGATCGGCCTTTTTGATGTCCATGACGTCGATGCCGTCATAGAGGATCTGGCCGTCGGAGATGTCGTAGAACCGGTTGATCAGGTTGGTGATGGTGGTCTTGCCGGCGCCGGTGGCCCCTACGAAGGCCACCTTCTGGCCGGGCTCGGCGAACAGGGTGATATCGTGCAGCACCGTCTTTTCCGGCACATAGCCGAAGTCCACGTCCCTGAACCGCACGTCGCCGGTGAGCTTTGTATAGGTGAAGGAGCCGTCCGCCTGGGGGACCTTCCAGGCCCACACGTTTGTCCGCTCCGGGCACTCCTCCAGGGAGCCGTCGGCGCGCTCCTTCACATTGACCAGGGTCACGGCGCCCCCGTCGGTCTCGGGCTGCTGGTCCATCAGGTCAAAGACCCGCTGGGCGCCCGCCATGCCCATGACGATGGGGTTCACCTGCTGGGACACCTGGCTGATGCTGCCGGAGAACTGCCTGGTCATGTTCAGGAAGGGCACCACCACGCTGATGCTGATGACCATGCCGGACAGGCAGGGGTTGGGGGCCTTCAGGATGAGCATGAGTCCGCCCACCATGGCGCAGGCGGCGTAGATGATGTGGCCCATGTTGTTGAGGATGGGCATCAGGGTGTTGGCGTAGCGGTTGGCGGCCTTGGAGTCCTCATAGAGCTGGTCGTTGGCCTTGATGAAGTCCTTTTTGGTCTCGGTCTCGTGGTTAAAGACCTTGACCACCTTCTGGCCCTCCATCAGCTCCTCCACGAAGCCCTCCAGCCGGGCCACCGACTTCTGGGTCCGGCGGAAATACTTGGCGGAGCCGCCCCCCACCTTGCCGGTGACGGCGATCATGATGGCCACGCCCAGCAGCACCACCAGGGTCAGCGGCACGCTGAACCACACCATGATGAAGAAGTTGGTGACGACGATGACCCCGGAGTTCAGCAGGTTGGGCAGGGACTGGGAGATGAGCTGCCGCAGGGTGTCGATGTCGTTGGTGTAGAAGGACATGATATCGCCGTGGCTGTTGGTATCGAAGTAGCGGATGGGCAGATCCTGCATCCCGTCGAACATCTTGCAGCGCAGCTTTTTCAGGGTGCCCTGGGTGATGATGGCCATGAGCCGGTTCCAGAGGAACACGCTGATGAGGGACAGCAGGTACAGCGCCGCCAGGATCACGATGACCCCGAAGATGCGGCCCGAGGCCCCCGCCCAGTCCCGGGAGGGATAGCACTCCTCGATGATGGCGATGACCCTCTGCATGAACAGGGAGGGGACGGCGCTCACCGCGGCGCTGAACAGGATGCAGAACAGGGTCACCGGCAGCATCACCGGGTAGAAGCCGATCAGGGTGCGCCAGATGCGGGCCAGCGTGGGGCCGAGCTTCACGTTGGGTCTCATTCCTGCTCACCTCCCGCCTTGTTCTGCGAGTGATAGATCTCCTGGTAGATGGGGTTGGAGGCCAGCAGCTCCGCGTGGGTGCCCACGGCGGCGATGGCGCCCCCGTCCATGATGAGGATGCGGTCGGCGTCCTCCACCGAGGCCACCCGCTGGGCCACGATGATCTTGGTGGTCTCGGGCAGATACTCCCGGAATGCCTTGCGGATGAGGGCGTCGGTCTTGGTGTCCACCGCGGAGGTGGAGTCGTCCAGGATCAGCACCCTGGGTTTTTTCAGCAGGGCCCGGGCGATGCAGAGCCGCTGCTTCTGGCCGCCGGACACGTTGGTGCCCCCCTGCTCGATGTAGGTGTCGTACCCGTCGGGGAACTGGCTGATGAACTCGTCCGCCTGGGCCAGCTTACACGCGTGGACCAGCTCCTCGTCGCTGGCGTTCAGATCGCCCCAGCGCAGGTTCTCCTTGATGGTGCCGGAGAACAGCACGTTCTTTTGCAGCACCACCGACACCGCGTCACGCAGGGCGGTGAGGTCATAGTCCCGCACGTCCACGCCCCCCACCTTCACGCTCCCCTCGGTCACGTCGTACAGCCGGGAGATGAGCTGGATCAGGGTGGACTTGGAGGAGCCGGTGCCGCCCAAAATGCCGATGGTCTCGCCGGAGCGGATGTGCAGATCCACATCGGACAGGGCCATGCGCTGGGCGTGCTCGGAGTAGCGGAAGGACACA
>CANQKJ010000168.1 GCA_947624465.1 uncultured Oscillospiraceae bacterium | reverse complement strand
CGGGTCACCGCCTGGGGATGGCCCGATGTGCGGGAGTGCTGGACCTTCCCCGGCGGCGAGGGAAAGCCCGTCCGGGTGGAGATCTATTCCAACGCCCCGGAGGTGGAGCTGTCCCTGAACGGCCAGATCCTGGGCCGGGCCGCACCCATCGACTGCAAGGCGGTCTTCACCGTCCCCTACCGCCCCGGCGTCCTCCGGGCGGTGAACCTGCGGGAGGGCCGCCACGCCGAGGCGGCGGAGCTGTCCACCGCCGGCGAGCCCGCCGCCCTGGCCCTCATCCCGGAGACCGATACCTGCCGGGAAAACGGCCTGCTCTACCTCTGGGCGGAGGTGCGGGACGATCAGGGCCGCCCGGTCCCCTGGGGGGAATTCGACCTGTCCCCCGCCGTCGTCGGCCCGGCGGAGATCGTCGCCTCCGCCTCCGGCGACCCGGAGACGGAACACGTCTACACCTCCCCCTCCTGCCGGACCTGGCGGGGCCGCGCCCTGTTCATCCTCCGGGGGACCGCCCCCGGCGCGGCGGAGGTCACCCTCTCCGCTCCCGGACTGGCCCCGGCAAAGCTGACCTTCCCCGTCCTGCCGTGACGGGACGCGAAAGAGGACCCCGGCTCAATGAGCCGGGGTCCTCTTTCTTTCACGGTTCCCGATCACTTGGACTTTTTCTTCCTGTTGTAGACTACGATCCCCACGATCACCGCGGCGATCACCACCACCACGGCGACGACGGCGGCGATCACGCCGCCGTTCCCGTGGGAGGCGGGGGCCTCGGGGGCCGCGGTGGGCGGGACCGTCTCCTCGGGGGCGTCGGGGGCGGGCGCGGACGCGCGGGTCAGCACCAGGGCCGAGATGGGGGCCGCCTGGACGGTCCCGCTCACGGTGTCCAGGACCTCCGTCCCGGCGCGCTCCCCGTTGACGTACACGTCCCAGTCGCCCTCCGGGAGGGTGACGCTCTCCTCCGCGTTGTTGGGGTTGAAGATGACGAAGATGGCGTCCGCCGTCTCTCCGTTGACCCCGCCGCTGATCTGGAGGGCCACCACGTTCTCAGGCAAATCCTCCACGATGGCGATATGCGCCTTCACGTCCTCGGCGGTGGTGAGGCGCAGGGCGCCGTGGGCCTTGCGGAAGGCGATCAGGCCCTTGTAATACTGGAACACGCTGTCGTACTCCGCCTCGTCCAGGTTGGACCACTGGATGGCGTTGACCTCGTCGGAGGCGTTGTAGCTGTTCTCGTTGTAGGTGCCGTCGGGGTTCACCTTGCTGCGGAGCATCTCCTCCCCCGCCTGCATGAAGGGGATGCCCTCGGCGGTGAGGTAGAAAGCCGCGGCCAGGTTGTTCATCCGCACCTGATCGGCCCTGGAGGCGCTGGCGGTAGAGAGAGTGATGCGGTCGATCAGGGTGTTGTTGTCGTGGCAGGAGGCGTAGTTCACGCTCTGGGCAGGGGTCTTGCACCAAGAGTTGAGGCCGAAGAACAGCTGGCTCATGATGGTGACCTTGCCGGTGGCGCCGGAGACGAAGCCGGGGGCCTTGTCGAACACGCTGCCCTTCAGGGCGTCCCGGATGTTGTCGCTGAAGAAGGCGAAGCCCGGGGTCCTGCCGGAGCTGGGCTGGGTGGCCATGATCACGTCGTCCTTGGTCACATTGGTGTTCATGGACCAGCCCTCGCCGTAGAAGATGACGTCGGGGTGTCTGGTGTGGACCGTCTCCACCACCTTGTTGATGGTGTCGATGTCCAGCAGCCCCACCAGGTCGAAGCGGAAGCCGTCGATGTGGTACTCGTCCGCCCAGTAGTTCACGCTGTCCACGATGTACTTGCTCACCATGGAGCGCTCGGAGGCGGTGTCGTTCCCGCAGCCGGAGCCGTTGGAGTAGACCCCCGTGTCCGAGATACGGCTGAAATAGCCGGGGACGATCTGGTTGAAGCAGAAGTTCTCCGCGCTCTGCACATGGTTATACACCACGTCCATGACCACGCTGAGGCCGTTGTCGTGCATGGCCTTCACCATCTGCTTCATCTCGGCGACGCGCACCTCGCCGTGATAGGGGTCGGTGGAATAGGAGCCCTCGGGCACGTTGTAGTTGACGGGATCGTAGCCCCAGTTGAACTGGGGGGTGTCCAGCTTGGTCTCGTCCACCGAGCCAAAATCGTACACGGGCAGCAGGTGGACGTGGGTGGCCCCCAGCTCCTTGATGTGGTCAAGGCCCGTGGCCGCGCCGCCGGGGGTTTTGGTGCCGGTCTCGGTGAGGCCCAGGTACTTGCCCTTGTTGGTGATGCCGGAGCTCTCGTCGATGGAGGCGTCCCGCACATGGAGCTCATAGATCACCGCGTCGTTGTAGGTACTCCCCGCGTGGGGATCGGCGTCCTTGTCCCAGCCCTCCGGGTCGGTGGAGTCCAGGTCGATCACCATGGCCCGCTGCCCGTTGACGCCGACGGCCCTGGCGTAGGGGTCGCAGGCCTCGCGGACCTGGCCGCCCACCGTCACCTCATAGGTGTAATAGACGCCGTTCAGGTCGCCCTCCTTCTCCGCCACCCAGGTGCCGTTCACGTCGGCCTCCATGGGGACCCGCTCGATCAGGTCGTCCTTTCCGGCCTCGCCGCCGGTGTACAGGTCCACCGACACCGCCGACGCCGTGGGCGCCCACACCCGGAAGGTGGTCCCGCTGGCGGTCCAGACGGCCCCCAGGTCGCCGCCGTCATAGGTGTATTCCGCCTCGAACTCCTCGGTGGAGTAGAGGATGG
Organism: uncultured Oscillospiraceae bacterium; assembly: GCA_947624465.1. Lineage (GTDB taxonomy): Bacteria > Bacillota > Clostridia > Oscillospirales > Oscillospiraceae > Enterenecus. The sequence goes on along the minus strand of CANQKJ010000168.1, from coordinate 2,108 downwards.
GCATGACGACGGTATAGGCCGCGCCGTCGTATTCCAGCTGGTAGGCCTTGTTCCCGTCCAGCGCTGCGGCGGGCGTGAGGGAGATCTCCGTGTCGCCCTTCTTCTCCGCCGACTGGATGGCGATCTTCTCCCCGCCCGCCTCGGAGAGGGTGAAGGCGGAGGCGGGGTCGCCAGACAGGGTCCCCGTCATCTTCACGATGACGGTCCCGGAGGCGTGGTCATATTTGGCGGAGGAGACCTTCACCCCCGTCACGGCGTCGCCGCCGTTCTCCCGGGTATAGCCCTCCACGCCGGACTCCACATACACGTGGATGGTGCCCGATACCACGTCCGAGATGTCGATGAACTGGTCCATGTCCACGTCCTTTTCCCAGCTCGCCGTCCTGACGATATATCCGATCCTGGTCACGCCGGCCTCGGCCGGGTAGGTGGCCACCATCTCCCCGTCCTCCTCGGCGAAGGGATATCCGGCGCCGTCCTTGCCCTCGGCCCAGAACCAGACGTCCCAGCCGTCGTAATTGCCGTCGGGCCTGTGGTAGTGGAGCTTGACGGTGACGCCGCCCCCCGCCGCCTGGGCATACGCGGGGCCGATCCCGGCCAGGGCCAGGGACAGCAGCAGCACCGCCGCCAGCAGAACGCAGCTCAGGCGTCTTCCGGCGATCGCAAATTTATGAGTCATACGCACCTCCATGTTTTGTTGTGATTGGTTTCCAGCTGAAAAACAAAAGGCGCACTTTTTACGTGCGCCTTTTGTTCGCTTTGAGGGATGCTTACACCAGCAGGTTCTCGGAGCTCTCGGGGTCGAAGAAGTGCATGACCTTGCCCTCGAAGGTGACGGACAGCTCGTGTCCGGCCACCATGGCGTTCCGCTCCTCCCTGGAGAGGTCCACGGTGGGGATGCGGACGATCAGCCTGGTCTCGTCCTCGGTGGAGACGTGGAGATGGATCTCAGAACCCATCATCTCGTTCACCAGCAGCTTGGTCTTGATGGCGGGCTCGCCGGCCTCGGCCAGGCGGATGTGCTCGGGCCGCACACCCAGCACGATGTCCTTGGTTTGGACGTTCCTCGCCGCCAGCATCTCGGCCTTCTCGCCCTCCACGGGGAGCTTCACGCCGAAGGGGGTGACATAGTACCTGCCGCCCTCGTTGATGAGCTTGGTGTTGATGAAGTTCATCTGGGGAGCGCCGATGAAGCCGGCCACAAACAGGTTCTTGGGCATCTCGAACACTTCCGTGGGGGTGCCCACCTGCATGATGTAGCCGTCCTTCATGATGACGATCCGGTCGCCCAGGGTCATGGCCTCGGTCTGGTCGTGGGTGACGTAGATGAAGGTGGTGTCCAGCTTCTCCCGGAGGAGGATGATCTCGGCGCGCATCTGGTTGCGGAGCTTGGCGTCCAGGTTGGAGAGGGGTTCGTCCATCAGGAACACCTTGGAGTCCCGCACCATGGCGCGGCCGATGGCCACGCGCTGGCGCTGGCCGCCGGACAGGGCTCGGGGCTTGCGCATCAGGTACTCGGTGATGCCCAGGATCTCGGCGGCCTTGGTGACCTTGTCGTAAACAACGTCCTCGGGGACCTTGCTCAGCCGCAGGGAGAAGGCGATGTTGTCGTACACGCTCATGTGGGGATACAGCGCGTAGTTCTGGAAGACCATGGCGATGCCGCGGTCCTTGGGCTGCAGGTCGTTGACGACCTCGCCGTCGATCTCGATGGTGCCCTCGGAGATCTCCTCCAGGCCGGCGATCATCCGCAGGGTGGTGGACTTGCCGCAGCCGGAGGGGCCGACGAAGACCACGAATTCCTTGTCGTGGATGTCCAGATCGAAGTCGTGGACGGCCACGACCTTGTTGTCATATATTTTTTTGACTCCAGTCAGTTTAACACTTGCCATTTGTCCCGTTCTCCTTTCAAATCAGCCTTTAACGGCGCCGCCGGTCACGCCCTCGACGTAGTACTTCTGCAAGCACAGGAAGAGGATGGTCACGGGGAGCGCCACGATCACGCCGCCGGCGCAGAAGGTGGTATACCAGTTGCTGATCTGGTCATTGGTCAGCCAGCTGTACATACCGACAGCCACGTTGTAGCCGGCGGAGGTGCCCATGGCCAC
>CANQKJ010000167.1 GCA_947624465.1 uncultured Oscillospiraceae bacterium | reverse complement strand
CTCCGACAGGACCTTATAGGTCTCGGCGGTGAAGGTGATGCCGGTGCGGGAGGGCACGTTGTAGAGGATCATGGGAATGTCCGCCCGCTCGGCGATGTACTCGTAGTGCTTGATGAGGCCGGTCTGGCTGGCCTTGTTGTAGTAGGGGGTGACGAGCAGAGCGGCGTCGGCCCCGCAGTCCTGGGCGTGCTGGGTCAGATAGACGGCGGCGGTGGTGTCGTTGCTGCCGGTGCCGGCGATGACCTTCACACGGTGATTTACCCGCTCGACGCAGTACTCCACCGCGGCGATATGCTCCCGGATGGACATGGTGGCCGACTCGCCGGTGGTGCCGCACACGCACACCGCGTCCACGCCGGCGGCGATCTGGTCGTCGATCAGCTTGCCGAAGGCATCGTAGTCGATGGCGTTGTTGGGCCCGAAGGGGGTAATCAGGGCGGTACAGGAGCCGGTGAATACAGGAGTCCTCATAAAGATGCAGCCCTTTCCATCAAGATTCCGCTCACTGGCGGGTGATATACCCCTCCGCGCACAGCAGCTCCGCCAGCAGGACCCCGCCGCCGGCGGCGCCCCGGAGGGTGTTGTGGGACAGGGAGACGAACTTGTAGTCGTACTGGGTGTCGGGGCGGAGCCGGCCGATGGTCACGGCCATGCCGCCCTCCAGATCCCGGTCCAGTTTGGCCTGGGGGCGGTCAGGCTCCTCAAAGTAGCGGAGGAACTGCCTGGGGGCGGTGGGGAGGCCCAGCTCCTGGGGGCGGCCCCTAAAGCTGGCCCAGGCCTCCTTCATCTGCTCCATGGTGGGCTTGTTCTTGAAGGTGACGAATGCGGCGGCGGTGTGGCCGTTGGACACGGGCACCCGCAGGCACTGGGCGGTGATGGAGATGCCCTCCGCGTTGACGATGGCGCCGTTCTCCACCCGGCCCCATACCTTCAGGGGCTCCTGCTCGGACTTCTCCTCCTCGCCGCCGATGTAGGGGATCAGGTTATCCACCATCTCGGGCCAGGTCTGGAAGGTCTTGCCCGCGCCGGAGATGGCCTGATAGGTGCAGACCAGCACCTTTTCGATGCCGTACTGGCGCAGGGGGGACAGGGCGGGCACATAGCTCTGGATGGAGCAGTTGGACTTGACGGCGATAAAGCCTCGCCTGGTGCCCAGCCGCCTCCGCTGATCGTCGATGACCCGGATGTGGTCGGGGTTGATCTCGGGAATGACCATGGGCACGTCGGGGGTCCAGCGGTGGGCGGAATTGTTGGAGACCACCGGACATTCGCATTTGGCGTACCGCTCCTCCAGCGCCCTGATCTCGTCCTTTTTCATGTCCACGGCGGAGAACACGAAGTCCACCTGGGAGGCGATCTTCTCCACGTCGTCCTGGGCGCTCAGCATCACCAGGTCCCTGGCGTTTTCGGGAACGGGAACATCCATGGCCCAGCGGCCGGCCACCGCGTCCTCGTACCGCTTGCCGGCGGAGCGGGGGCTGGCCGCCACCACGGTGAGCTGGAACCAGGGGTGGTTCTCCATCAGGGTGACGAAGCGCTGGCCCACCATGCCGGTGGCGCCGATGACGCCAACTTTGTACTTTTCTGCTGCCATAGCGATGACCTCCTGGACCGCCCGCGAAAAAATTGAAAGATGGTGTTGAACCGGGCGGATATATGGGTTATAATTAATTCAATATGGGGTCCTGCCGGGACCTTGCGGCGCGCCGGCGGATACTTCTAATTACTATAACATCATCACGGTAAAGTGTCAATTGATTTCGCACACTCCCGGTTGGAGAAATGGAGCGTACTTATGAGACGGAAATTCGTGCAAATTGCGGCCCTGGCGCTGTGCCTGGCCCTGATGGCGGGGACGGCCTCCGCCTCCGCGGCCCTGCCGTCGGCCGCGATCGACGACACCATCATCCGGGTGGGGCTTGCTTACAGCGGCTATCAGAGCAGGACGCTGGACGGCGCCAACCTGGCCAACGGGACCGGCTCCGGCTTCCGTCTGGGCTATTTCGACGATTCCAACCAGTTCATCCAGCTCGGGGCCACGGAGGAGACCGAGATCTCCGTGGTGGAGACCGTGAACGCGGGCTTTGGGACCGCCGGCGGCTACACCAGCTACCACACCTCCCTGGCCGGCACCGCCGCCGTGGTGGTGGGGGAGTATCATTTGCAGCTCCCCGGCGGCTACGCCACCTTCCAGGAGGCGCAGATCGCCGCAGGCATCTATGAGGGCGGCTTCCCGGCTTATATCGGCAGCGTGTTCTACGCCCGGATCGCCAACTGCGCCAGCCGGGAGGAAGCCCTGGCCGTCCAGGAGCGTTTTGCGGAGGAAGGGGTGCAGACCGAGCTCGTGGGCACCTCCAGCTATGGCGTCAACGTGGTAGTGACCGGCACCAATACCATCCTGTTCCAGTATGACGACCGGGGCAGCGGCACCGGTCTGGGGATCATGCCCAATGCCGCCGGCGGAGACGAGAACTTTGTCACCCTGTTCAACACCCAGGCCTTCGGCGGGCGGGATAACAACAGGTGGTACGGCGGGTTCCGCTACGAGCGGGTCAACGGCGGAAACCTGACCGTGGTGAATATGGTGAAGCTGGGAGACTATCTCAAGGGCGTGGTGCCCATCGAGGTCAGCAGCTCCTGGCCCATCGAGGCCCAGAAGGCCCAGGCGGTGGCCGCCCGCACCTACGCGCTGAACGGCCTCAACGGCCACAGGAGCGCCCACTTCGACCTGTGCCCCAGCACCGACTGTCAGGCCTACTCCGGTCTGGCCCGGGCCGCCGCCGCTTCGGACCGGGCGGTGGAGGAGACCGCCGGCGTCACCGTGAAATACAACGGGAAATACGCCTCCTGCAACTACTATTCCTCCAACGGCGGCGCCTCCATGAGCGCCAAGGACGTGTGGGGCACCGACTATCCCTACCTGCTGGGCAAGGCCGACCCCTATGAGACCGCGGCCAATATAAATAACGCCTGGACCAGAACATATTCCTTCGCGGAGCTGACCGCAAAACTGGGCTATCGCAGTACCATCACCTCCGCAAAGATCACCCGGTACACCGACTTCGGCAATCCGCTGACCATCGTGTTCTACACGGAGAACGGTTCGACCTATACCATGACCACCTATCAACTGGTGCGGGCGCTGAGCCTTTCCTCCTACCGCTATGATCTCGGACCGGGCGGCGGGAACAAGACGGACGGCGCCGTGAGCGGCTACACGTCCGGCGGGCTCGCCGTCAACGGCGCGGTGGTCTCCGGGGGCATCGGCGGGATGTATGCCGTCGACGGCGGCGGCAATACGATCCCGCTCCCCGCAGACGCCTGGGTCGTCACCGGAACTGATCAAACCGTCACGGTGGATGAGTGGTCCGGCGTCACCGGGGACGACGGGCTCTATCGCGGCACCAACGGCTCCTTCGTCATCTCCGGGAGAGGCTCCGGCCACAATGTGGGCATGAGCCAGTGGGGGGCCTGGGCCATGGCACAGCAGGGGTTTACTTACAAGGAGATCCTGGAATTCTACTATACTGGCGTCACGGTGGGATAATGTTTGAAAACTTCCGATTTTTACTTTGATCTGCCCCAGGAGCTTATCGCCCAGACGCCTCTGGAGCGGCGGGATTCCTCCCGGCTGCTGACTCTGGACAAGACCACGGGGGAGACCCGGCACCTGCACTTCTACGATCTGCCTTCCCTTCTCCGGCCCGGCGACTGCCTGGTGCTCAACGACAGCCGGGTGCTGCCCGCCCGGCTCATCGGCAGACGCTCCGGCGGCGGCGCCTGCGAGGTGCTGCTGCTCATCGACCGGGGGGACAAGGTGTGGGAGTGCCTGGTGCGCCCCGGCAAAAAGCTCCGCCCCGGCGCGAAGGTGACCTTCGGGGAGGGAGAGCTGTCCGCCGAGATTGTAGGCGAGGTAGAGGGCGGCAACCGGCTGGTCCGCTTCGACTACGAGGGCATTTTCCTGGAGGTGCTGGAGCGGCTGGGCCGGATGCCCCTGCCGCCCTATATCAAGGCGGAGCTGCGGGACCAGGAGCGCTATCAGACGGTCTACTCCAAAGTGACCGGCTCCGCCGCCGCCCCCACGGCGGGTCTCCACTTCACCAAAGAGCTTTTGAATCAGGTGGAGCAAATGGGTGTAAAGGTGTGCTGCGTGACACTCCATGTGGGCCTCGGCACCTTCCGGCCGGTGAAGGCGGAGGACATCCAGGACCACGAGATGCACGCGGAATACTGCGTCATCCCCCAGGAGACCGCCGACATTATCAACGAGACGAAGAAAAGCGGGGGGCGGGTCATCTGCGTGGGCACGACCTCCTGTCGCACCATCGAGAGCTGGGCGGCGGAGGACGGCACGCTGAAGGCCTCGGCGGGATGGACCAGCATTTTCATCTACCCCGGCTATCGGTTCAAGGTGCTGGACGCCCTCATCACCAACTTCCACCTACGCGGAGGCGGTGCGGGAGCGGTATCGCTTCTTCTCTTTCGGCGACGCCATGTTCATTTCATGAGGGGTTAATCTATGTTTCAAGTGATCAAGACTGAGGGCCGCGCCCGCCGGGGCGTGTTCACCTGTCCCCACGGCACGGTCCAGACTCCGGTGTTCATGAACGTGGGCACCCAGGGGGCCATCAAGGGCGGACTTTCCGCCTTTGACCTGAGGGATATCGGCTGCCAGATCGAGCTGTCCAACACATACCACCTCCATCTCCGCCCCGGGGACGACCTGGTGAAGGAGATGGGCGGCCTCCACAGGTTCATGCGGTGGGACGGGCCCATGCTCACCGACTCCGGCGGGTTCCAGGTGTTCTCCTTGGCCGGGATGCGGAAGATCACCGAGGAGGGGGTC
>CANQKJ010000166.1 GCA_947624465.1 uncultured Oscillospiraceae bacterium | reverse complement strand
TGGAGATCCCCAACGAGGAGATCGACATGAACTTTATGAATCTGAACCAGGCCGCCCACGGGGACCGGGAGCACGGCTTTCTCGCCGCCCGGCTGCGCATGCCCCGGAAGGTCATCGCCGGCCACTGGACCGACAAGAGCGTCGAAAAGCGGCTGGGCGACTGGATGAAGGCCGCCGTCGGCGTGGCCGTGTCCAAGTCCATGAAGGTCATGCGCTTTGGCGACAATATGCGCGAGGTGGCCGTCACCGAGGGCGACAAGGTGGAGGTCCAGACCAGGCTGGGCTGGCAGGTGAACACCTGGGCCGTGGGCGACCTGGTGAAGGAGATGGATGCCGTCACCGACGCCGAGATCGACGCGCTGGTGGAGGTCTACAAGGCCAGCTACGACGTCGCCACCGACAACATGGACGCCATCCGGTATCAGGCCCGCGAGGAGATCGCCATGAAGAAGATGCTGGACGCTGAGGGGTGCAAAGCGTTCTCCAACACCTTCCAGGACCTGTACGGCATGGAGCAGCTCCCCGGTCTGGCCTCCCAGCATCTGATGGCCCAGGGCTACGGCTACGGCGGCGAGGGGGACTGGAAGGTCTCCGCCATGACCACCATTATGAAGGCCATGGGCGAAAACGGCAACGGCGCCTCCGCTTTCATGGAGGACTACACCTACAATCTGGTTCCCGGCGCGGAGTACTCCCTGGGCGCTCACATGCTGGAGGTGTGCCCCTCCGTGGCCGCCGGGCGGCCCCGCATCGAGACCCACCATCTGGGCATCGGCATGAACCAGAAGGACCCCGCCCGCCTGGTGTTCGAGGGCAAGGAAGGGGACGCCATCGTGGTTTCCCTCATCGACATGGGCGGCCGGCTGCGGCTCATCGTGCAGGATATCCACTGCGTCAAGCCCATCCTGCCCATGCCCAACCTGCCGGTGGCACGGGTCATGTGGCGGGCGGAGCCCTCCCTCACCACTGGCGTGGAGTGCTGGATCACCGCCGGCGGCGCCCACCACACGGTGCTGAGCTACGATGTGTCCGCCGAGCAGATGAAGGACTGGGCCCGGATGATGGACATCGAGTTCGTCCATATCTCCCAGGATACCACCGTGGAGGGGCTGGAAAAAGAGCTGTTCTGGAACGATCTGGCGTGGAAGCTGAAGTGAGGGGACGGATATGCTGGAAGAACTGAAACGCAAGGTCTACGAGGCCAATATGGAGCTGCCCCGCCGGAACCTGGTCACCTACACCTGGGGCAACGTGTCCGGCATCGACCGGGAGAGGGGCCTGTTCGTCATCAAGCCCTCCGGGGTGGAGTACGGCGAGCTGCGGCCTGAGGACCTGGTGGTCATGGACCTGGACGGGAATCAGGTGGAGGGGGAGCTGAACCCCTCCTCCGACACCAGGACCCATTTGGTGCTGTATAACGCCTTCCCGGAGATCGGCGGCATCGTCCACACCCACAGCCCCCACGCGGTGGCCTGGGCCCAGGCGGGACAGGATATCCCCGCCTACGGCACCACCCACGCGGACTACTTCTACGGCCCCATCCCCTGCGCCCGGCATCTGACCCAGGCGGAGCTGGACGAGGACTACGAGAAGAACACCGGGAATATCATTGTGGAGACCTTCCGCAGCCGGGGCGTCGACCCCATGGCGGTGCCCGCCGTCATCTGTCACAGCCACGGGCCCTTCACCTGGGGGAAGGACGCCGCCCAGGCGGTGTACCACGCGGTGGTGCTGGAGGAGGTGGCCAGGATGGCCATCCTGACCCGGCAGGTGGACGCCGGCGCCGCGCCGGCCCCCCAGCGCATTTTGGACAAGCACTACACCCGCAAGCACGGCCCCAACGCCTATTACGGGCAGAAAAAGCGCGGCTTTTGATCCGAATTTTGACAGGGAAAGACACTGTCAATACAAAATCGCCGTGGAGCAGGGCGCAATGCCTTGCTCCACGGCTTCCTTTGACGCTTTAGCGCCAGACAAAAAGAAATCGGGTGTTCATAAGGGATTTCACCTTATGGACACCCGATTTGGCGCGGAAGGAGGGATTTGAAGTGCCACGGAAGCCGTGTTAAGTAGTCCCCAAATGTGCCAAAACGTAGTGTTTTCAACGGTTCGGCCACAATGTAAATATCTTCTGATTTTACTTTATACCAACACATCTCGCCCTGTTAAGAGAAAAATTAAGGGGAACATTTTGATGCCCGCAGGGACGCGTACAAACCATAGAGCCGCTTGCTTCGTAACGGGAGCAGGCGGCTCTTCCCGCTGTTAGGAAACTCGATAGTTGATGACTTGACCCCGTTACTTTTTACACCCAGATTTAGCGTGCCGCCGTTTTGCCGTCAACCTCTGCCGATTTGATCAGATGTATTGCTGATACGCGACCGCTCTGCTATAATGGATGCGATAAGGGGGACCGATCATGGAGTTACGGGAATTTCTGGCCTGTATGGACCGCGGGGAACGGGTCGCCGCCGGGTCCGAGGCCCATCGGTATATGTGCCTGCTGTCCCAGGAGGCCCTGCGCCTCACTGCGGAGCTGAACGGCGGCTACCACACCCCGGAGGAGATCCGGAAGATCATGGCGCGGCTCACCGGCCGGCCCATCGACGACACCTTTTCCATGTTCCCGCCCTTCTACACCGACTGCGGCAAGAACCTGAAGATCGGGAAAAATGTGTTCATCAACTCCGGGTGCCGGTTTCAGGACCAGGGCGGCATCACCATCGGGGACGGGACCCTGATCGGCCACAACGTGGTCCTCGCCACCATCAACCACGACCTGGACCCGGCGCGGCGGGGGGATAACCTTCCCTTTCCCATCGTGATCGGAGAGGGCGTGTGGATCGGGGCCAACGCCACCGTTCTCCCCGGCGTGACCATCGGGGACCACGCGGTGGTGGCGGCGGGCGCGGTGGTCACAAAGGATGTGCCCGCCGATACTGTGGTGGGCGGGGTCCCGGCGAAAACCATCCGCCGCATCGAACCCTGATGTCGCCCTGCTTCGCCTTCACCGTGCCGGTGCGCTTCCTCGTTTGTCCGCAGCCGGGGCACAGTGTGCATGAAGAAGATGCCATGCCGGGTCATTTGGCGCCTTCCTGTACAAAAATCAAAACATAACGGAGTATTTTCGGAATATTCGCAAAAATTTCGTACTTTTAGACGTTGACATACTCCCGGCGGAATATTATAATACGTCTGTATTTAATAGATATCGCCCCTGAGTAGTCTGCTGCCGGAGAGAGAAAGGAAATAATCCAATGATAACATTTTGCTGCGCGATCCTCCTTCTTATCGGAGGTTATTTTCTGTACGGGAAGCTGGTCGAAAAAGTATTCCGCCCTGACGACAGGCAGACGCCGGCCGTCGAGCATCCGGACGGCGTGGACTATGTGCCGATGAAAACCTGGCGGGTGTTTTTGATCCAGCTGTTGAACATCGCGGGCACCGGCCCGATTTTTGGCGCGCTGATGGGCGCGGTGTTCGGCCCAGTGGTATTTTTGTGGATCGTATTCGGTTCCATTCTGGGCGGCGCTGTACACGATTACATGAGCGGCATGATCTCGGTGCGGATGAATGGCGCGTCGGTGTCGGAAATCGTAGGGACGTATCTGGGAAAAGCAGCCAAGCAGGTGATGCGGGTATTCTCCGTGGTACTGCTGATTTTGGTCGGGGCGGTGTTCACCACGAGCCCTGCGGCGCTGATCGCCCGGCTTACCCCAGACTGGATGAACGCCACGTTCTGGGTGGTGGTGATCCTGGCGTATTACCTGCTGGCTACCCTGCTGCCCATTGATAAGGTCATCGGAAAACTGTACCCCGTTTTCGGCGGGGTGCTGGTGCTGATGGCGGTGGGCATTATCGGCGGCCTGATCGCAGGCGGCTACCATCTGCCGGAGATCTCCTTTGTGAACCAGCACCCGGACGGGCGGCCCGTCTGGCCGTTTATGTTCGTCACGGTGGCCTGCGGGGCGGTGTCGGGCTTCCATGCCACACAGTCGCCGATGATGGCCCGGTGCCTGAAAACCGAAAAGGGCGGCCGCAAGGTGTTTTACGGCGCTATGATCGCGGAAAGCGTCATCGCTCTGGTATGGGCGGCGGCTGGCGTGGCGTTTTACGGCGCGACCGGCGGTCTGCAGCAGGCGCTGGCGGATCTGGGACAGTCGGGCGTAGTGTACGACATCTCGGTCAAGCTGTTGGGCGCCGTTGGCGGCGCGCTGGCGATCATCGGCGTGGTGGCCTGCCCGGTTTCCTCCGGCGATACGGCGTTCCGCAGCGCGCGGCTGACCATCGCCGACTGGTTCCACATCGACCAGTCCAAACTTCCGAAGCGTCTGGCCATCACCCTGCCGTTGCTGGGGGTGGGGGCGCTGCTGACACAACTGAACTTCGATGTTATCTGGCGGTATTTTTCCTGGAGCAATCAGACGCTGGCCATGATCACCCTGTGGGCGGCGGCCATGTACCTGGCCCGGAATGCGGGGAAATGGTGGTATTCGCTGATGTGCGCAATCCCGGCCGCCTTTATGTCCGGAGTATCCTGTACCTATATTCTGATGGCTGAGGAAGGCTTCCGGCTCTCCCAAAGCATCGCCTATCCCGCCGGCGCGGTGTTCGTTTTGGCCTGTACAGCGCTCTATGCGATAAAGGCCGGAGGGAAAAAGGGCGTGAGAAAACCCTGTGACCGTTGAGATCACAGGGTTTTCTCTGGCGCGGAAGGAGGGATTTGAACCCTCGCGCGCTTTTAAACGCCTACTCCCTTAGCAGGGGAGCCCCTTCGGCCACTTGGGTACTTCCGCAAGCCGAACATCAGAGAACTGATGGAATTTTTATGGCGGAGAGAGTGGGATTCGAACCCACGGCCCTTTCGGGTCACCGGTTTTCAAGACCGGCTCCTTAAACCACTCGG
>CANQKJ010000165.1 GCA_947624465.1 uncultured Oscillospiraceae bacterium | reverse complement strand
CGGGGGCGGCGGAGGAGATCTGCCCCGCGCCCATCCCGGCGGAGTGGGAGGAGCGGCTGGCGAAGGCCACCGAGACGGTGTTCAGGGCCCTGGGTCTGTCGGTCTACTCCCGGGCCGATTTCATCGTCACCGAGGACGGGACCGCCTGGTTTTTGGAGATCAATACCCTGCCCGGCATGACCCCCACCAGCCTGGTGCCCCAGGAGGCCGAGGCGGTGGGCATCGGCTACGGGGAGCTGTGCGAGCGGATCATCAACGCGTCTCTGGCCGCCCGGAAGGCCGGACGGTAACCATTTAGGAGAGATCAGGTATGGATAAACTGACGGTACGCCAGCTGCTGGAGGCGGTGGACGGGACCCTGCTGGGAAGCTTTGACGATCTGGACGCGGCGGTGGACTCGGTGACCACCGACAGCCGCAGCACCCCCGGGGGCAGCCTCTTCATCCCCCTCCAGGGGGAGCGGTTCGACGGCCACGCCTTCATCCAGTCCGCTCTGGAGGGCGGGGCGGCGGGCTGCCTCACCGCCCGGGAGCGGGACAGCTATCTGCCGGGGAAGTTCTACATCCGGGTGCGCTCCACCCACCAGGCCCTCCGGGACCTGGCCCGGTACTACCGGCTGACCTTTGACATCCCCTTTATCGCCGTCACCGGCTCGGTGGGCAAGACCACCGCCAAGGACATGATCGCCGCCGTGCTGGGGGCGAGATACCAGGTCCACAAGACGGAGGGCAACTATAACAACGACATCGGCGTGCCCCTGACCCTTTTGAACCTGGAGCGGAGGCACCAGGTCTGCGTGGTGGAGATGGGGATGGACCACGCCGGGGAGATCGACCGGCTGGGCGCCCTGGTGGAGCCGGATATGGCGGTCATTACCAACATCGGGGACGCACACATCGAGAACCTGGGCAGCCGGGAGAACATCTTCAAGGCCAAGAGCGAGATCTTCCCCCACCTGAAGCCGGACGGCGCGGCCATCCTCAACGGGGACGACGAGCGGCTGTCCACCCTCCGGGGGAAGCTGCCCCAGAAGACCCTGTTCGTGGGCAAGGGGGAGGGGCTGGATTACACCGCCTTTGACATCGAGAGCGAGGCGGCCTCTATCCGCTGCGGCATCCGCACGCCCAGGAGCCAGTTCCAGGCGGACATCCCCGCGCTGGGGGAGCATATGATCTACCCCACCCTCATCGCCGCGGCGGCGGGGGAGGAGCTGGGCATGGGCCCCGACGAGATCGCCAGAGGCATCGGCGCGTTCCTGCCCACCAAGATGCGGATGAACATCCTCCGCTGCGCCGGGGACGTGGTCATCCTCAACGACTGCTACAACGCCAATCCCCAGTCCATGCGGGCGGCGGCGGCGGTGCTGGGGGGCGCCGCTCACCGGCGGAAGGTGGCCGTGCTGGGGGATATGAAGGAGCTGGGTCCCAACAGCGAGCAGTTCCACCGGGCGGTGGGGGAGTTCTTCGCCCAGGCGGGGTGCGACCGGCTCATCGCCATCGGCGATTTGGCCCGGTTCATGGCCGAGGGGGCCAAAGCCGCCGGCCTGGAACAGACCGCCTATTTCCCTACCGTCGGGGAGGCGAAGGAGGCCCTGCTGCGGGAGGTCCGGGCGGGGGTCACCATCCTGGTGAAGGCCTCCCGCTCCATGGCCTTCGAGCGGGTGGTGGAGTTCCTCCAGGAGAACATTCCCGAATAAACATCACCGGCGGGCCGCGGCCGGCCCCGCCGTCAACGCGTTTTCCCCCGCGCCGCGGGCGCGGAAGAAAAAGGAGAGCCCATGATCGACATACAGCTGACCGGCCTCGTCAAGGAGTTCGAGGTGGGAAAACGAATATTGGACGGCTTTTCCCTCCAGGTGGAGGAGGGCGAGCGGGTGGGCCTGCTGGGCAAAAACGGCGCCGGCAAGACCACCGTGTTCCGCATCCTCACCGGCCAGGTCAGCGAGGACGAGGGGACGGTGTATATCGCGCCGGGGAAGCGGCTGGGACTCATCTCCCAGATCCCGGTGTACCCGGCGGGCTACACCGTCCGGGACGTGCTGGACACCGCCTTTGCCCGCCTCCACGCCATGGAGGCGGAGCTGAACGACCTGGCCGCCCGGATGGGGGAGGGGACTTCCCCGGAGACGCTGGCCCGGTATGACAGGCTCACCGCCGCCTTTGAGGCGGGGGGCGGCTACGATACCGAGACCCGGCTGGGCAAGGTCTGCAACGGCCTCGCCATCGACGCGGATATGCGCTCCCGGCTGTTTGCCGACCTGTCCGGCGGGGAGAAGACCCGCATCAATCTGGCGCGGCTCATTTTGGAGGACACCGACATCCTCCTGCTGGACGAGCCTACCAACCACCTGGACCTGAACGCCACCGAGTGGCTGGAGGGCTATCTGGACCGGTTCAAGGGTACCGTCGTCGCCATCTCCCACGACCGGTGGTTTTTGGACCGGGTGGTCAAGCGGGTGGCCGAGATCGTGGACGGAAAGGCGGAGCTGTACTCCGGCAACTACTCCTTTTTCGTGGAGGAAAAGGAGCGGCGCTATCAGGAGCGCCTCCGCCAGTATGAGAAGGAGCAGGCCAAGATCGCCCAGCTGGAGAACGCGGCGGAGAACCTGCGGATGTGGGCCTTCAAGGGGATGGACAAGACTTACAGGCGGGCCAAGTCCATGGAGAAGCGCATCGAGCGGATGCGCACCACCGATAAGCCCGCCAAGGAGAAGAAACTCACCGTCCGCTTCGGGGAAAAGGAGTTCCACGGGGACGAGGCCCTGGTGGTCGCCGGTCTCGCCAAGTCCTTCGGGGAGCGGACCCTGTTCTCGGGCGTCGACCTGGAGGTGGCGGGGGGCGAGCGCATCGCCCTTTTGGGCGACAACGGCGCCGGTAAATCCACCTTCCTCAAGATTTTGATGGAGGAGGAGGCACCGGACGCCGGCTCGGTATACTTCGGACCCTCCATCCGCATCGGCTATCTGCCCCAGATCATCAAATTCGACCGGCCCGACCGCAATCTGGTGGACACCATGCTCTGGGCCCAGAACTGCACCACCCAGGAGGCCCGGGACCGGCTGGCCGCCTTCAAATTCCGGGGGGAGGATGTGTTCAAGCAGGTGTCCGCCCTGTCCGGCGGGGAGCAGTCGAGGCTGCGGCTGTGTATGCTCATGGACCACCGGATCAATCTGCTGATCCTGGACGAACCCACCAACCACCTGGACATCGACTCCCGGGAGTGGATCGAGGAGGCGGTGGAGGAGTACGGCGGCAATCTGCTGTTCGTCTCCCACGACCGGTATTTCATTGAGAAGTTCGCGGACCGCATTTGGATGCTGGAGGACGGGAAAATCTCCGATTTCAGAGGCACCTATACGGAGTTCCGGGCCTTCCGGGAGCGGCAGGAGCAGCTGAAAAACGCCAGGGCCGCGGCCGTGCCGGAAAAACCGAAAGAGGACAAGCCCAGGCGTCCCGGCGGCACCAAGGAGCTGGAGAAGCAGGTCCGGGCCGCCGAGCGGGCGGTGGAAAAGGCCGAGATCCGGCTGGACGAGATATCCGGCGAGATGGACGAGGCGGCCTCCGACTATCTGCGGCTCCAGGAGCTGTACGAGGAGCGGGGGAGGCTGGAGGACGAGCTGGCCCACCTGTACGCGGAGTGGGAGCGGCTTGCCGCGGAACTGGAAGAGGCGAAAGGCTGAGGGCGTATGAACGAGCGAATGAGCTATCACCCCTATCAGGGGAACCGCAGAAGGCGGTTCAACTGGCTGGCCCTGCTGCTGGCGGTGGTGCTGCTGGGGGCCGTCTGCTTTGCCATCCCCTTCGGGGCGGTGCTTGCCGGGGCCCATACGGATCTCCGGGACGATTCCCAGGTGATGGTGATCTTCGGCTGTCAGGTCCGGAAGGACGGGCCGTCCATTTTGCTCCGGGACCGGCTGGACACGGCGCTGGACTACCTGGAGGACCACCCGGACATGACGGTGGTGGTCACCGGCGGCAAGGGAGACGATGAGCATCTGTCCGAGGCCCAGGCCATGTACGATTACCTGACGGAGCGGGGCATTGACGGAGAGCGCGTCCACATGGAGGACCAGTCCGTCAACACCCGGCAGAACGTGGAGTACACCATGGCGGTCATCACCGGCGCGGGGCTGGATACCTCCCAGGGGGTGCTGCTGGTGTCCAACGGCTTCCATCTGACCCGCATCCGTATGCTGTGGGAGCGGGCGGGCGGCCCCGGCCCGGTGAGCACCCTGGCCGCCCCCACCAGCCACGTTCCCAGCCTGATCTGGATGCACATCCGGGAGCCGCTGGCGCTGGTGAAATCCTTTTTCCTGGACCGATGATTGATTTGGGGAGGTCCCTATGTTAGAAAACCTCACCGCCATCGAGGCAAAATACAGCCAGATCGAGGCCAGACTGAACGCCTCGGAGACCTATGACGACCCCGCTCTGGCCGCCAGGCTCAACCGGGAACAGCGGGAGCTGGAACCTCTGGTGACGGCCTGGCGCGGTCTGCTGAAGGCACGGGAGGCCCAGGCCGGGGCGGAGGCGCTGCTCTCCGACCCGGAGATGAAGGAGCTGGCCCAGGAGGAGCTGGCCGCCGCCAAAGAGGACATCGGGCGGCTGGAGCATGAGATCAGGGTGCTGCTGCTGCCCAAGGACCCCAACGACGGGAAGAACGTCATCATGGAGATCCGGGCCGGCGTGGGCGGGGAGGAGTCCGCCCTGTTCGCCCACTCCCTGACCCGGATGTATACCATGTACGCCGAGAGCCGGGGCTGGAGGGTGGAGGTCAACTCCGCTAACGAAACGGAATTGGGCGGGGTCAAGGAGATCTCCTTCACCATCGAGGGGGAGGGAGCCTGGTCCCGGCTCAAGTATGAGAGCGGCGTCCACCGGGTCCAGCGGGTGCCCGAGACCGAGTCCGGCGGCCGGATCCACACCTCCACCGCCACCGTGGCGGTGCTGCCCGAGATGG
>CANQKJ010000164.1 GCA_947624465.1 uncultured Oscillospiraceae bacterium | reverse complement strand
CATAAAAACACCTCGGCCCCCAGCCGTCCCACATCGCGGCTGGGGGCCTACTTCTGGCTTTGATTGTTCATTGGCGGGTACCTTCGCTTTCTGAGTTGTCGCTGTGACGGATTCGCTATAGAAACTACTTGCTCCCTGTTTCTGCAAACTGAAATGGACGCTTCAGACTCCTCTGGCTTCCGATGCTTACTCAAGCACGTTTGGAACAGTCAAGGGTTCGTTTCGCACCTGCGTTTCCATCACAAAAGGGATTCGGGCGGTTCCTCAAATCATTGGACTCACCTTTTCCTTTCTGTCTGTATTGTACTATAAGCCGTTTTGTTTGTCAACCCTTTTTTGTGAAAAATTTATAACCTTTTTTAGGAAACGGGAGAGGGAACGGCCTTCCCGCCGTCCCCTCCCGTTTCCCTGTTTATTCCCACGGATCGTGCTCGATGGCGACGCCGTACCAGCTCGATCCCCCGTCCATGGCGTGCCGCCAGGTGGAGTGCCGCTCCCGGACCATGGCCCAGGTGTTGTACCAGAACCTGTACTCGATGTTCAGGTGGCAGGGCAGGATCTCCTCGATGATGGCCCTCATCTGCTCAAAGCCCTCCGGGATGCCCGCCACATCGGGGAACCGCACCTGCACATACCCCGGCCTGCCCGTCTCCTCCGCCACGGCGTTGAGCCCGCAGCCGGTCAGGGTGTCGTTGATGGCCTCGGGTGTGAAGCTGTCCCCGCTGATGCGCAGCAGGGCGGCCAGGGCCCGCTGCCGCTGCTTCACCGTCACGCATACCGGCCGGTAGGGCAGCAGTTCCTCGATTCGCTCCAGCCCGAAGCCCTTCGCGGTGGCCAGGGACATCTCCCCCGCGGTGTCGTCCAGCTCCGCCTCCGCCTCGTCCAGCCGGGCGCCGTAGGCCGCCAGCTCCCCCCGGTTGGCGGTGCCCTCCCGCAGGTCGTAAGCCCCCAGGGGCCGCAGCAGCTCCGCCAGGCAGTCCTCATAGCTCATAGCGCCGCCCCCTTATGCCTGCGCGCCGTTGGTGACGGTCAGCGTCCCCAGCACCGGCAGGGTGGAACTCTCCGCCGCCCGGTCCTCCGCCGGCTGGGTGACGGTCACGTTGGCCACCCCGTCCACCCCGAAGATGAGGGCGGTCATCTCCGCCCTGGTGAGGGGCATACCCAGCCGCTCCCCGGTGAACCAGTTTCGCACCGCCGTCTCCACGGCGTCCTTTACCTCGTCGAACTGCCGCCCCGCCTGGGCGGTGACCGCGGCGGCCACATCCACCGTCTGCTGGGTAGGCGCCATCACTTTCACGTCCACCGCGATCTCGCGTACCCGGTCGAAATAGGCCTGAAGGGCCTCCACCAGCTTCTCGTCCGGCATACCGCCGGATGCGGCCGCCACCAGGTCCACGGTGCCCACGCCCCGCTTTTTGGGCAGCACCGTCACCGCCGCCACTCCGTCAAAGGCCATGGCCGCCTGCCGGTAGAAGGCGCTGTTGGCGCCGTTGGCCAGCCGCCGGTAGCTCCCCAGCACCCGCGCGCGGAGGCTCTCGTCGTCCTCCGTGTCCTGCCCGTTCGCCAGCGCCTCGGGATTGGTACAGGCGGATATCCCCGCGGGGGGCAGCGCCATGTAAACGATGGTATTGGCCGCCGTATTGCCGGCGGCTCCGGCCTCCGCCGCCTCCACGGGCACGTCGGCCTGGATGGAACCCGCTCTCACCGTACCGGCCTCGGTGGTCAGGAACCGGGTCCCCGCGGCGGTCATGCACACCGTCCCGGCGGGGATATCCACATCGCTCTCGCGGGTCTCGTTCAGAAAGAAGCGCACCGTGCCGGCGGCCTTCACCGCCTGCCGCCGGTCGACGCCCCTCAGCCACGCGTGGTTGTCCAGGTCCTCTCCCGCGGCGGTCTGGGGAAAACACTGTCGGCGGGTCCACTCCGCCTGGACATACAGGCTGTATATCTCCGCCGCCACCGCGTAGAACCGTACCGCCAGCTCGCTGCTGCCCGCCGCAGTCAGCCCGGTCTTCTCCTGAAAGACCGCGGCCAGCCTCTGATAGATCTCCTCCAAGGTCATCATCCGTCATCCCTCCAAATCCGCCGTCACTGTCAGCTCCTCCCCCCGCCACAGCAGGGAGATGTCCGCCGTCAGGTTTTCCCCCTGCCGGGTCACCGCCGCTCCGGTCACCGACAGATCGGTCAGGTCTGCCAGCGCCTCGGCGGCGTACTGGCACGCCAGGTCCGCCCAGGCGGAGGGTTTCTC
Organism: uncultured Oscillospiraceae bacterium; assembly: GCA_947624465.1. Lineage (GTDB taxonomy): Bacteria > Bacillota > Clostridia > Oscillospirales > Oscillospiraceae > Enterenecus. Next base: position 2,735 of record CANQKJ010000164.1, on the reverse strand, counting down.
CCGCCGGAGCAGATACATCCGGCTGCCCAGCCCGGGCAGGAAGGGAAAGCTTCCCCGCCGGACGGCGAGGCGGAACAGCACCTCGTCCAGCAGCGCCTCGCCGCCGGAGTCGGAGATCAGTCCGCCGGCCTCCGCCGCGTAATCCCGGTCCACCAGCCGCAGGCTCATACGCTCCCTCCCAGCAGGCCGGCCACGCAGCTTACGATATAGCTGTCCAGCGGCACATCCCCGATGCGCACCTGTCCCTTCAGGGCGATCGTCTCTCCCGTCAGTTGGACGGCCTGTCCCTCCAGCGCGATCAGATTTCCCTTCAGCCTGGTCTCCTGGCCTTCCAGACGCACCTCCGCCGCCTCCACGGTCACCGTTTCAGGTATATAGGAGCCCGTTTTGGCGCCCACCACGCAGGGCGTCTCTCCTCTGCCCTGGATGACCAGTACCCGCTCCCCCACCTCGGGGGTCCATCGGTAGCCGGCGGGGCCGTACAGCTCCAGCCCCCGCCGCTCGCTGTCCAGCTCCACCGCCAGCTCGTCCCCGCTCATGGTGACGATCCCGGTCTGGCCCTCGCCGTTTTCCGCGGGCCTTCTCTGCTGTCCGCTCAGCCACATATTCCTCGTCCTCCTGTTCAGATCATGCTGTCCGGCTCGCCCAGGACCAGCGTGGTGGTCAGGCCGTCCTCTCCGCAGGACACCTCCGCCCGGGCCACTCGGTACCGCCCGTTGGCCCCGCAGCCGGCGAGGGCCACGTCCGCCAGCTCCCCCGGCCAGGCCAGGAAGGCCCCCGCCAGCGCCACCGTCATCCGCTTCCGCTCCCGGCGGGAGGCCCGCAGCTGATAGTCCGCGGTATACCGCATGGCCGCCGTCCCGGTGGTGTTGGGCACCGTGATCACCCGCCTGGCCCTTCCTCCCTCGGCGAGGAAGCTCTGGTCGCTGACCCACTGCACGCCGGGATAGGTGTTCCGCCGCACCGCCACCTGGCTCAGCACCCCGTGGCGGTCCTCCCGGTACTCCCAACCGGCGAGGGCGGCATCGTCTCCGATCTTCAGGACCTTCCCGTCCCCGTGCGGGTCCAGCACCAGCCGCCCCATGCGGTCGAACCGGGGCACCACCCCTCCGTACCAGCAGGCAAAGGTCCGCATCACGCTCCACTCGCTCTCTCCGCTTCTCACCGTAAAATTGTTCACCACCGGCAGGCCGTTCCCGCCCACGGCGGTGATGCCGTAAGGCGTCACATGGTCGGCCACGATGACCGCCCTGGTGGCCATCTGATACTGGGCGGGCATAGCCTCGTTGTCCAGCAGAAGGGCCGCCATCCCCCGGCCTGAGATCTCCAGGTACAGCCCATCCCTGCCGCACACCACGGCGTACTCGTCCACCACCCCGGTGAACACCCGCTCGCCCTCCCACTGGGCGTAGAACCGGCTGGCCGGGGACAGCTTCTTCTCCTGTCCCCTCTCCCACAGGCACTTCACCTCAAAGCTGTCGCAGGGGGTGTCCGTGCCGTAGCAGAACCGCCAGCTCACCGCCGCAGGGAGGGCCAGCGCGCCGCCGCTCCCTTCGGTCACCCAGCACCGGATCATTTCACCCTCACCTTCTGTCCCACGGAAATGAGATTGGGGTTTTTGATCTGGGGATTCAGGGCGATGAGTCCGGCCAGGTCGACGCCGTACCGCCCGGCGATGGACCAGAGGGTGTCCCCCTTGACCACCGTATACCAGCTCTCCCCGCCGGACGCGCCTCCGCCCCCGCCGGACCCGCCGCCGGTGCTTACGGCGGTCAGCCTGGTGTCCTCGCCGCCCACCGTCTCCCAAAACTCGAAGGAATAGGCCACATAGTCCGCCCTGGGCTCCTGCCGCAGCTCCAGCGCCGCGAACCAGGCGTTGGTGGTCATCCACACCGGATGGATCAGCACCCCCGGCGTCTCCTCGTAAAAGACAGAGGCCAGTTCCTTGAATTTGTCATAGGCCCCCTTGCCCACGAACTCCCCCGATCCCCGCAGCACCCGCCGGGTCTGGCCCAGGCTCTGGAGGCAGTGCCTTCCAAACGGGATCTTGTGTACCGCGATCTTCCGCTCAAAGGTGATGGTATAGGTCCTGGGGTTGTGGGGCCACACAAAGTTTTTGAACCGCATGGGGGAAAGGTCCATGCTCCCCGCTCCTCTCGTCAATAGATGGTCATGCCGCCGTCATACCGGCGGCTGTCCCGCCGCATGGCCCGGTCCAGCTCCTCCATCGTCATTCGGACAGAGGGGGCCGGCGCCGGCTCCGGCAGAGGCTTGTCGGCGGAGCGTTCCGTCTCCCGGATCGCCGGCTCCGCCGCCTGCTGGAGCTCCCGGTACAGCAGCTCCAGGCCCGCCCGGCCGCCCTCCCTCTGCGGGCGGCCGGGCACACCGGCCTCCCCGTCGGTCCCCGGCGTCGGTCCCGGTCCCGGCTCCTCCTCTCCGGTCAGCGCCGGGAGAGGGTCCGGTATGCCGCCGTCCTCCGGCCCGGTCCGGCTGCCGCTCCGCTTCTCCCGGAGGGTCTCCGTCTCCCGGACGGCCCGCTCCAGCTCTTCCGGAACGGGTCCCTCCGATCCCTCATCCGGGATCGCCGGAGCCCCCGGGGGTTCTTCTCCCGGAGCCGCCCTCTCCGGCGGGGACGGCTCCGGGGCGGTACCCGCGCGCTCCGCCGCCTTTGGCCACTCCAGCCGCTCCGGCCGCTCCGGTCTGTCCGCCCTCTCCGGCTCCTCCGGTCTCTCCGG
>CANQKJ010000163.1 GCA_947624465.1 uncultured Oscillospiraceae bacterium | reverse complement strand
ACCCGCTGATCATGGCGGCCAGCGTCATCTCCATGATCCCCACCCTGCTGCTGTTCTTCTTCTTCCAGCGGTACATCATCGAGTCCATGGCGCTCTCCGGCGTAAAGGGGTAATATGGCGCCCGGCGGCATCCTGCGGCTGAACGAGCCCGACGCCAGGAGCAATCCGGCCTATGGCTCCCACGATCCCTCCATGATGTGGGATCCCCGCAGCGGACTCTACTATTCCTATTGCACGGACTTCGGCGGCCCGGGCGGGCCGGGGGAGAAGATCGGCATCCCGGTGCGCTCGTCCAAAGACCTGGTCCATTTCGCCTATGAGGGCACGGCCCTGTCCCCCGCCGCCATCCGGCAGGGCAGGGACAACGGGGGGTATCCCCCCACCCGGGCCTTCTGGGCCCCTTACGTGGAATACGCCGGCGGGGAGTACCGGATGTACTACTCCGCCACCCGGGATTTTGGAAGCTCCGAGTCCCGCATCTGGCTGGCGGCAGCGCAGTCCCCCACCGGTCCCTTCGAGAACCGGGGCGTGGCGGCGGACACCTGGGGCACCGACGACTCCGCCCCCAACGCCATCGACCCCCACGTGTTCCACACGCCGGAGGGCCGGGACTTCCTGGTCTACGGCTCCTTCTTCGGCGGCATCTACGCGAAGGAACTGCGGCCGGACACCGGCCTGCCCGTAGAGCCCGACCCCCACGTATTCGGTCACCGCATCGCCCGCAAAATGCCCCCTCCGGCCCTGGACGGGCCGGAGGGGGCGGCGGTTCATTTCTGTCCTGAGACCGGGTATTACTATCTGTTCCTCTCCTATGGCTGGCTGGGGGACGGGTACGATATCCGGGTGGGGCGGTCCAGAGAGCCGCTGGGCCCCTACGTGGATCTTGAGGGCCGGGACATGAACGGGGAGAGCCTGGGCCTGAAGCTGGCCAACAGCTATCATTTCCGGGCCTCCGCCCCCAACGCCAAGCGCGGCGGAGGCTGGAGCTGGGGCGGGCTGCGGGGCCCCGGCCACGGCGTCCCCTTCCACGACCCGGTGAGCGGACGGGATTTCTTCGTCCACCACATCCGGGACGGGAACCCCAAAGACCGCCGGTACGACCCCGTGTTCGACCGGCACAGTTACCGGCGCCACTATCTGATGATCCGGCCTATGTTCTATGTGGACGGCTGGCCGGTCTTTGGCCCGGAGCCCTTCACCGGCGAGTCCTGCCGGCCCCTCCCGCCCCCTGACGGGGCCATGTGGGAGATGATCGTGCTGGACGACCGGGACAACAGGATGAAGGTATCCGGCAACGTCCGCCTCAGCGCGGACAGCCCTCTGCTTCGCCGGTCCGTCTGCTATGAGTGCGCGGACTTTGAAAACGGCGGAAAGACCACCCTGGCGCTGACCGGCATCGACGAGTTCGGCCAGGCCTGCTGGGGCAAACTGACCGATTAGGACAAAAAGCGCGAAAGGCGCGGCCGTGGCCGGGACGGTTTTCCGGCCTCAGACGAGAAAGGAGAAGTCTCAATGCACAAACGACCTGTCAAGATCGCGGCGCTGTGCTGCCTGCTGGCGCTGCTGCTGGCGGCCTGCGGCGGAGGAAAGCTCCAAAGCGGTACGCCGGTGGAGCATTCCTTTGAGAACGTCTCGGTCCACGACCCCGCCGTCGTGCTTGGTGAGGACGGAGCATGGTACATCTTCGGCTCCCACATGGGGGTCGCCAAGACGGGGGACCTGATGAACTGGGAGCTGCTGAACAGCGGCGTGAAGAACAACACCACCATCATCCCCGACGTGCTCACCGAGTTCGCCGACGCTTTCGCCTGGAGCCACAGCGACACCTTCTGGGCCCCCGACGTGATCAAGCTCCAGGACGGCAAGTACCATATGTACTACTGCAACTGCCAGGGGGACACTCCCCAGTCCTGCATCGGCATGGCGGTGTCCGACAGCGTGGCGGGCCCCTACCAGAACCAGGGCCTGTTCCTCTACTCCGGGGACGGCTCCTATGAGATGAACGGCTTCACCGGATTCTACAATCCCACCCAGGACCCCAACGCGGTGGACCCCTGCGTGTTCTACGACGCCGACGGCCGGCTGTGGATGATGTACGGCTCCTATTCCGGCGGCATCTTCATCAAGGAGATGGACCCGGTCACCGGCCTGCCCCTGGAGATGGACGGCTACGGCAAGAAGATCCTGGGCGGGAACCACCTGCGCATCGAGGCCCCTTATGTGACCTATAACCCGGATACCGGGTACTACTATATGTTCCTCTCCTTCGGCGGGCTGGACTCCGACGGCGGCTACAACGTCCGGGTCTGCCGTGCCGAGGCCCCAGACGGCCCCTATTACGACTCCATGGGCCAGGATATGATCGACTGCAAGGGGCCTTTCGGCACCTCCTTCAGCGACGCCACCGCCGCCAACTACGGCACCAAGCTCATGGGCGGCTACAAGTTCCTGTGGCAGAAGGGTGAGCTGGGGGAGAACCGGAAGGGCTACCTGTCCCCCGGCCACAACTCGATCCTCTTTGATGAGGACAGCGGCAAGTACTTCATCATCTACCACACCCGCTTTGAGGGCCGGGGCGAGGAGCACGAGGTCCGGGTCCACCAGCTGTTCTTCAACGCCGACGGCTGGCCCGTCATCGCCCCCTACCGCTATGCGGGCGAGACCGCGGGGGCGGTGAGCGCCGAGGACATCGCCGGCGGCTACAAGCTCATCGACCATGGCCGGGAGATCAGCGCCGAGATCCATGAATCCGTCAGCATCAAGCTGAGCAAGGACGGAAAGGTCTCCGGCGACGTGAAGGGCACCTGGACCCTCACCGGCGACAACCAGGCCGAACTGGTGCTGGACGGCAAGACCTATACCGGGCTGTTCCTGGTCCAGTGGGACGAGGACGGGCAGAAGAACGTGATGACCTTCACCGCTCTGGACGACGAGACCGGCACCTGCGTGTGGGGCAGCGGTCTCAACGCGCTGGAGGACTGAGCTCTTTTACTCTGAAAACAACGAGGAGGACGCCCAATGGCGACATTCCATATTGACGATACCAGATCCCTCGGCACCATCGCCCCGGAGATCTACGGCCACTTTTCCGAGCATCTGGGGCGGTGCATCTATGAGGGCATCTTCGTAAAGCCCGACAGCGGCATCCCCAACGTGAACGGTATGCGCACCGACGTGGTGGAGGCGCTGAGGGAGATCCGGGTGCCGGTGCTCCGCTGGCCCGGCGGCTGCTTTGCCGACGAGTACCACTGGAAGGACGGCATCGGCCCGAAGGAGCAGCGCAAGCGCATGGTCAACACCCACTGGGGCGGGGTGGTGGAGGACAACTCCTTCGGCACCCACGAGTATTTCGAGCTCTGCCGCCAGCTGGGCTGCAAGACCTACATCAACGGCAACGTGGGCTCCGGCACCGTGCAGGAGATGAGCGAGTGGGTGGAGTACATGACCTTCGACGGGGTGTCCCCCATGGCCCAGCTCCGGGCGGAGAACGGCCATAAGGAGCCCTGGCGGGTGGACTATTTCGGCGTGGGCAACGAGAACTGGGGCTGCGGCGGCAACATGACGCCGGAGTACTACGCCAACCTCTACCGGCGCTACCAGACCTATGTCCGCCACTACGACCACGCCGCCCCCATCAAAAAGATCTGCGGCGGCCCCAATGTGGACGACGACAACTGGACGGAGAAGGTGCTGGCCACCTGCTTCGCCTCCCCCCATCCCGAGGACGGCTTCCACGGCTTCATGGACGGGCTGAGCCTCCACTACTACGTCCACCCCGGCGGTTGGCGGCACAAGGGCAGCGCCACTGTGTTCACCGAGGAGGAGTGGTATACCACTCTGAAAAAGGCCTTGTATATGGAGGACCTGATCCGACTCCACGGGGGCATCCTGGATCGGTACGACCCGGAGAAGAAAATCGGCCTCATCGTGGACGAGTGGGGCGCCTGGTACGACGTGGAGCCCGGCACCAACCCCGGCTTCCTCTACCAGCAGAACACCATGCGGGACGCGCTGGTGGCGGCGGTGACGCTGAACATCTTCAACAACCACTGCGACCGGGTGAAGATGGCCTGCATCGCCCAAATGGTCAACGTGCTCCAGTCGGTGCTGCTCACCGAGGGGCCGGCGATGGTCAAGACTCCCACCTGGCACGTGTTCCGTATGTACCGGGAGCACCAGGGGGCCCAGGCGCTGCCGGTGACGGCAAAGGACCTGCCTGTGGTCGGCGGCGGCCTGCCCGCGGTGCAGGCGTCCGCGTCCAGCGGGAAGAGCGGGGCAGTCACCGTCACCGCGGCCAATCTGTCCGTGACGGCGCCGCAGCCCGTGCATCTGGAGCTGGCCGCGGGCCGGCCGGCCCAGGTCTGCGGCACGCTGCTGACCGGCGAGGCCCACGCCCACAATACGTTCGACGCGCCGGACGCCGTGGCCGAGCGGCCTTTGGAGGCGGCGGTCCGGGATGGCGGAGTGGACTTCGTCCTTCCGCCGTGCAGTGTGGCGTCCGTGCAGCTGGTATGACGGAGCGCCGCTGCCGGAAATGCCTTTTGGAGGAGTTCGACCGGGAGGCGTATCTGAGGACCCTGAAAGAGCATATCGACAGCACCCCGCCCCGGGAGCGGACGCCGGAGGACGTCTACGCCCGGCGGCTGGAGACCTGCAAAAGCTGCGACTTCCTGGAGACGGGCACCTGCCTGGCCTGCGGATGCTTCGTGGAGCTGCGGGCGGCCTCCCGGCGGGGAAAATGTCCTTATCAAAAATGGTGAAAAAGGAGAAATCTCTCATGGATATGAAAGCAAAAGAGTTCTGGTTCGTGGTGGGCAGCCAGTTCCTGTACGGCCCCGAGGTGTTGGAGACCGTGGCCGCCCGGGCCGCCGAGATGGCGGCGGAGCTGAGCAAGGTATTGCCCTATCCCCTGATCTATAAGGTCACCGCCAAGACCAACAAGGAGATCACCGACGTGGTGAAGGAGGCCAATTACGACGACCACTGCGCC
>CANQKJ010000162.1 GCA_947624465.1 uncultured Oscillospiraceae bacterium | reverse complement strand
CGATGGAGATGCGCTGTTTCTGCCCGCCGGAGAGCATCACCCCCCGCTCCCCCACATAGGTCTGAAAGCCGTCGGGCATGGCCATGATATCGTCGTAGATCTCCGCCCGTCTGGCCGCCTCGATGATCTCCGGCTCCGCGGCGTCGGGCCGGCCGTAGCGGATGTTGTCCATCACGGTGCCGGCGAACAGGAACACGTCCTGCTGGACGATGCCGATGTGCTGCCGCAGGGACCGCTGGGTCACGGCGCGGACGTCGTGCCCGTCCACCAGGATGCGGCCGCCGGTCACGTCATAGAAGCGGGGAATGAGCTGGCAGAGGGTGGACTTGCCGCCCCCGGAGGGCCCCACCACCGCCACCGTCTCCCCCCTGGGGATGTGGATGGACACGTGGTCCAGCACCGGCTCGCCGCCTTCATAGGCGAAGGACACGTCGTCGATGAGGATGTCGCCGCCCACATGGTCCAGGGAGAGGGCGCCGGGGGCGTCCTTCACGGCGGGTTCCACCCGCATCAGCTCCACAAAGCGCTTGAAGCCCGCCATGCCGTTGAGGAACTGCTCCACAAAGGCGGCCAGCTTCCGCACCGGGGTCAGGAAGGTGGAGATATACAGGGTAAAGGTGACAAGATCCACCAGGTCCATCTGCCCCCGCATGATGAAAAACCCGCCGGCGGCGATGGTCAGCACGTTCATCACCGGCAGGGCAAACTCCAGCCCCCCGTTGTAGATGCCCATGTTTTTGTAATAGTCCCGCTTGGCCCCCTTGAAATCCTCGTTGGAGCGGCGGAATGTCTGCTCCTCCTGTCCCTCGTTGGCAAATGCCTTGGCGGTCCTCATGCCGGAGATGGCCGACTCCAGCTCGTTGTTGATGCCCGCCATGTTCCGCTTCACCTGGACCGACGCCTTCATCATCCGGCGGCGCTGGAACACCGTGAACGCCACGAAGATGGGCACCACGGCGAACACGATCAGGGCCAGCCGCCACTGGATGAGGCACATCATCACGAAGGCCCCGATCAGCGTCACGGTGGAGATGAACAGGTCCTCCGGGCCGTGGTGGGCAAGCTCTGTGACCTCGAACAGGTCGTTGGTGACCCGGCTCATGAGCTGGCCGGTGCGGTTCTTATCGTAGAAGGAGAAGGACAGGTCCTGCATATGATGGAACAGGTCGCTGCGGATGTCCGCCTCGATGCGGACCCCCATCATGTGGCCGTAGTAGGTGACGATATACTGCATCACCGCCCGGAGGGCGTAGGCCAGCAGCAGGAGGGCCATCACCGCGAAAAAGGCCCCGTAGAGGTTTTTGGGCAGCAGCTCGTTCAGAGCCTGCCGGGAGGCGTAGGGGAAGGCCAGATCCACCAGGGCGATCCCCAGGGCGCACGCCATATCCAGCAGGAACAGGCGCAGATGGGGTCTGTAATAGGATAAAAAGATGGGGACATATCCCCGGCGGAACCGCTCGGACTCCATGCGCATCGCTCCTTTTCCCCGATCTCTTTTGGGAACCAGTATACCCGAAGGGTTCGGGCTTGTCAATCGGCCCGGTTTAGGCTATAATATTTGGCGGCGAAATTTCAGACCGTTGAAACAGAGAGAGGGATCGTCCCTATGCTTCAGGAAATACTGGTGGTGGCCGGCTCGGTGCTGACCCTGTTTCTGCTCATGTCGGTGGGCTTCCTCTTCGGGAAAAAGTGCCTGCTCAGCGACGGCACCCTGTCCCAGATGTCCAGGCTGCTGCTCACCGCCGTCATCCCCGCCACCATGATCGACGTGTTCCAGGTGGAGCGCTCCCGGTCGGTGGACGGGCAGCTGATCGTCTCCCTGCTGGCGCTGGCGGGCGTCTATCTTTTGTACATGGCCCTGTCCGTCCCTCTGTTCCCCCGCGAGGGCGAGCAGACCCGGGGCGTGCTGCGCTGCTCCTCCATCTACGGCAACGTGGGCTTCATGGGCCTGCCCCTGATCCAGTCGGTCATGGGGAACGAGGCCGCCATGGTGGCCGCCATGAACCTGGTGGTCTTCAACGTGATGACCTTCACCCACGGCGCGGCGGTCATCGGCGGCAAGGGGGCCTTCTCCCCCAAAAAGGCGGTGCTGAACCCCGGCGTCATCGGCTTTGTGATCGCCGTGGGGCTGTACCTGCTGGACCTGCGCCTCCCCGCTCCGGTGGGCAGCGCGGTGGGCTATCTGGGCAGTCTGAACACCCCTCTGGCCATGGTGGTCATCGGCGGGCAGATGGCCTCCAGCGATCTGGCCGCCGCCTTCCGGGACCGGCGGCTGTACCTGGTCTCCGCCATCAAGCTCATCGGCCTGCCGGTGCTGACCGCTCTGGTCCTCCTCCCCTTCCGGCTGGACCGGGTGGTCTATGTGACCGTGGTCATCCTCGCCGGCTGCCCCACCGCCGGCATCAACAGCCTGTTCGCCCAGAGCATGGGGCGGGACGCGGGCCTGGCCGCCCGGCAGCTCACTCTGTCCACCCTGCTGTGCGTCCTCACCCTGCCCCTGGCCGCCCTGCTGGCCCGGGCGCTGGCGGGATGACGCGGGCCGCCCGCGCGAACGATCTCTCACGCGAAACACGCTTAAGGAGGTCCCTCTCATGGAGCAAACTCCCCAGCTCTCCTGGCCGGAGCGCGGCCAGCTCTGGCTCCGGCTGGTGATCCGGCTGGCGCTGACCGCGGCCGCCGTCCTGCTGTTCTTCCTGGTGGGGCTGCCCCTGCTGTCCCTGCTGTTCCCCTTTGTGCTGGCCCTCATCGTGGCCTGGTGCCTGAACCCGGCGGTGCGGTGGCTCCAGCATAAGCTGCCCCTGAAGCGCAAAGCCATCTCCCTGATCCTCATCATCCTGGTGTTCGCCGTCATCGGGGGCGTCCTGTTCGGGGTGGGCTGGGTGGCGGTGTCCCAGATCACCTCCCTGTTCGACAACCGGCAGTCCCTGCTGGACGACCTGATGAACGGCCTGGACACCGTGTGGGCCACCGTGGGCCGCTGGCTGGACCAGGTGGGGAAGGTCATCCCCCTGCCGCCGGAGCTGCTCTCCTCCGGGGAGGGCCTGCTGGAGCTGCTGGGCCGCTGGTTCCAGTCCCTGGACCTCTCCGGCTGGCTCACCCGCCTCATGGGCCATGCCCCCGACCTGGTCTCCGGCGTGTCCGGGTTCGTGGTGGCCCTCATCGTGTTCGTGATGGCCAGCTATTTCATCACCGGCGAGTACCCCCGCTACCGGTTCCAGGTCACCGACCGGATGCCCGCCGAGGTGCGGGACTTCACCCGCTCCGCCCGGAACATCTGCGTGGCCGCCTTCGGCGGCTACCTCAAGAGCCAGTTCCTCATGTCCCTGGTGGTGTTCATCATCCTCACCGTGGGCTTTATGTTCATGGGCAACAACTATGGCCTGCTCATCGCCTTCGGCCTCGCCGTGCTGGACTTTATCCCCATCGTGGGCGCGGGCACGGTGATGGTCCCCTGGGCGGTCATCGACCTGATTTTGGGTCGCTACGCCTCGGCCATCGGCCTGATGATCATCTGGGGCGTCATCGCCCTGTTCCGGCAGGTGGCCGGCCCCAAGGTGCTGGGCGACCAGACCGGCCTCTCCCCCATCCTCTCCCTGGTGGGCATCTACGTGGGCATGAAGCTGGGGGGCGTGCTGGGGATGATCTTCGGCCCCCTGCTGCTGCTGGTGGTCATCAACCTGGGCAAGCTGGGCATCTTCCGCCCCGCCATGGACGACGTACGCCTGGCCGTGAACGACACCATGGCCATCCTCCGGGCGGGCAGAAAGCCCCCCAAAGAGGACGAAAACAAGCCTGAGCCGCCCGCCGGGAAGTGAGGAAAGGCCAGCCCTCCGGTTTTGGCCGGGGAGGCGGGCCCCTTCACAATATTTTGCAGGATTGTTCAAAAATGTTTCGGACTTTCGACACATCAAGGACACATTTTCGCGATATCTTACCCTCAGCAGACGGATATCACGGTCCGCCATGAAAGGAGTTTTTCGTCATGGACGATCAATTCAACAACGGCTACTATCCCGAGGACAATAACGGCGGCGACCACACTCCCGTGGACAACGGGCGGAGCGGCCAGGGCTGGTCCGGCGGCCCCAGCTATAACGGCGGCTATCAGTCCGGCGGCTTCGACCGGGACACCGGCTCCTACCGGTACAGCTACGTGCCCCCCTACGGCGGCACGCCCACTCCCCCGCCCGTCTCCACCCCGCCCCAGGCCCCAAAGCAGAAGAAAAAAGGCGGCGCGGCCAAGGTCATCGCCGCGGTCCTGGCCTGCGCCCTCATCGGCACCGGGGCCGGCTTCGGCGGAGCGGCCCTCTTCAACGCGGTGAGCGGCGGTGGAAGCGCCGGGGACAAAACCCCCGTCAGCATCTATCAGAACACCACCGACCCCCGGCCGGTGGACATCCACAAGGCCGACGGCCTCACCCCCATGTCCCTGGCGGAGATCAACGCCGCCTACGCCGACTCCTGCGTGTGCATCACCGTTCGGGGCTACACCTATATGTACGGCCGGGAGTACCAGACCGCCGGCGCCGGCTCCGGTTTCATCATCAGCGAGGAAGGCTACATCGTCACCAACAACCATGTGATCGAGGGCGCCGAGGAGATCCAGGTCACCCTGAACAACGGGGAGAGCTATGAGGCCAAGCTCATCGGCGCGGAGGAGCTGAACGATGTGGCGGTGCTGAAGATCGACGGCGTCACCGGCCTGAAGCCCGTGGTCATCGGCGACTCCGACGACCTGGTGGTGGGCGAAACGGTGTGTACCATCGGCAACGCCCTGGGCACCCTGTCCTTCTCCCTGACCTCCGGCACCGTATCCGCCACCGGCCGCTCCATCACCATGACCGACGGCACCGTGATGAATTATATCCAGACCAACTGCACCATCAACTCCGGCAACTCCGGCGGCCCCCTGTTCGACAGCTACGGCCGGGTGTGCGGCATCACCTCCGCCAAGTACTCCAACAACGGCGACACCTCCGAGGCCAGCATCGAGGGCATCGGCTTCGCCATC
>CANQKJ010000161.1 GCA_947624465.1 uncultured Oscillospiraceae bacterium | reverse complement strand
CCACCGGCCAGTTCACCGCCGCCCCCTTCACCGGGGAGGGCTGGCTCACCCACCTGATGAACCGGCTGTCCGCCTGTCCCCCCAGCGAGGCCATCCTGTCCGACGGGGCGGCCTCCGAAAAGGAGCTGACGGACTTTCTGAAGGAGCGGCTGGGCTGTCTCTGCGAAAACGGGGGCGAGGCCTCCTTCCGCCCCGCACAGGCCAGGGAGGCTCTGGTCTCCTGCGGCCTGGTGGAGGCCGGTAAAGAGTCCCCGGAGGAGGACGGCGCCCGCCTCTGCTGGCAGGCCGCCGGGGCCCTGGCCGCCTACCTGAAAGAGACGCAAAAGACCGACCTCAGCCACCTCACTGCCCTGGAGCTGGGCGGCGGGCCGGGGCCGAAATACCTGGAGCTGGATCTGACCGCCCGGCGGACCCTGGAGCTCACCGAGACCATCCGGGGCCAGGAGAAGAAGGGCTCCCTGCTGTGGGTGCTGGACCGCACCCGCACCCCCATGGGCCACCGGCTCATCCGCGCCTGGATCGAGCAGCCCCTCCGGGACCCCGCCGCCATCGCCGTGCGGCAGGACCAGGTGGCCGCCCTGGCCGGCGACGCGGTGACCCGGGAGGAGCTGGCCCTGACTCTCCGGCGGGTGCCCGATCTGGAGCGGCTCATCGCCAAGGCGGCCTACGGCAGCGCCAACGCCCGTGATATGCTCACCCTGGCGGAGGGTCTGGGCGTGCTGCCCGAACTGGCGGAGAAGGCCGCTCCTCTGGCCCAGGCGGCCCCCCGGCGGTTCGGCTTTTTGGAGCGGTTCACCACGCTCCAGGACCTCCAGGCCCTCCTCCGCTCCGCCATCCGGGACGATGAGGACGACCACCGCCTCCCCTTCACCATCCGGGAGGGCGACTTCATCCGCAAGGGCTATAACGAGGAGGTGGACCACCTCCGGGACGTGCTGGACCACGGGGCGGACATGGTGGCCGCCCTGGAGACCAGGGAGAAGGAGCGCACCGGCATCAAGAGCCTGAAGGTGCGCTACAACAAGGTGTTCGGCTACTACATCGAGGTGTCCAAGAGCTATTTCTCCCTGGTGCCCGACGACTACATCCGCAAGCAGACCCTGGTGAACTGCGAGCGGTTCTTCACCCAGGAGCTGAAGGACCTGGAGCATGAGATCCTCTCCGCCCAGAGCCGGGTGGTGGCCCTGGAGTACCAGCTCTTCTGCCAGCTCCGGGAGACCGCCGCCGGCCGGGTGCGCCAGGTACAGGAGGCCGCCGGCGGCGTGGGGACGCTGGACGTGCTGACTTCCTTCGCCTCCGTGGCGGTGGAGAACGGCTACTGCCGCCCTCTGGTGGACGACAGCGGCGTCATCGACATTCGGGAGGGCCGCCACCCTGTGGTGGAGAGGATGCTGAAAGACTCCCTCTTTGTGCCCAACGACGCCTACATGGACGGCGGGGCGGACCGTCTCGCCATCATCACCGGCCCCAACATGGCGGGTAAGTCCACCTATATGCGGCAGGTGGCTCTCATCGTCCTCATGGCCCAGATGGGCTCCTTCGTGCCGGCGAAATCCGCCCGGATCGGGGCGGTGGACCGGGTGTTCACCCGCATCGGCGCGTCCGACGACCTGTCCGCCGGCCAGTCCACCTTCATGGTGGAGATGACCGAGGTGGCCCAGATGCTGAAAAACGCCACCTCCAAGTCCCTGCTGGTGCTGGATGAGATCGGCCGGGGCACCTCCACCTACGACGGGATGTCCATCGCCCGGGCGGTTCTGGAGTACTGCGCCGACAAAAAGCGGCTGGGGGCCAAGACCCTGTTCGCCACCCACTACCATGAGCTGACCGAGGTGGAAAACGCCATCGAGGGCGTGAAGAACTACCACATCGCCGCCAAAAAGCGGGGGGACGGCATCGTGTTCCTGCGGAAGATCGTCCCCGGCGGGGCGGACCAGAGCTACGGCATCGAGGTGGCCAAGCTGGCCGGGGTGCCGGCCAAGGTCATCGACCGGGCCCGCGCCATCCTCTCCGAGCTGGAGGAGCGGGGCGGCGCGGCCCCCGTGCAGAGCGCCGCGCCGGACGGCGGTGGCCAGTTCTCCCTGGGGGATATAGCCGGCTCCGCCGTGCTGGATGCCCTGCGCTCCACCCCGGTGGAGACCCTGACCCCCATCGAGGCCATGAACCTGCTCTATCAGCTGAAACAGCAGCTCTCGTAAGGAGATTTGAGGTTAACTATGACTGACACCATCGCCGCCCTTGCGACGGCCCCCGCGCCCTCCGCCATCGGCATCCTGCGGCTGTCCGGGCCGGAGGCCATCGCGGTGCTGGACCGGGTGTTCACCCCCGCCCGCGGCGGCCCCATGGCCTCTCGGCCAGACCGGACGCTGGTCTACGGCGACCTGCGGGGCGCGGACGGCGCGGTCATCGACCGGTGCCTGGCCACCCTGTCCCGTACCCCCCACAGCTACACCGGGGAGGACACCGCCGAGCTCCAGTGTCACGGCTCCCCGGCGGCGCTGGCCCTGGGGCTGGAGGCCCTGTTTGCGGCTGGGGCCCGGCAGGCCATGGCCGGGGAGTTCACCCGCCGGGCCTTCCTCAACGGGAAGCTGGACCTGACCAGGGCCGAGGCGGTGGCCGACCTGATCGAGGCCGAGACCCCCGCCGCCGTCCGCCAGGCGGCGAACCAACTGGGCGGCGCCCTGGCAGGCGCCATCGAGGTCGTCTACAACGATTTAGCCGAGGTCTGCGCCCACTTCCACGCGGTGCTGGACTGGCCCGACGAGGACATCGACCCCTTCCGGGCCGCCGAGCTGGGGGAGGCCCTGGAGGTCTCCGCCCGCCGGCTGGACGCCCTCGCCGCCACCTACCGCCGGGGGCGGGCCGTCAACGAGGGCCTCCCCTGCGCCATCGTGGGCCGGCCCAACGCGGGAAAATCCACCCTGTTCAACGCCCTGCTGGGCCGGGAGCGGGCCATCGTCACCCCCGTCCCCGGCACCACCCGGGACACGGTGGAGGAGCGGGCGGCTCTGGCGGGGATGACCCTCCGGCTCATCGACACCGCCGGGCTGCGGGACACCGACGATGAGGTGGAGCGGCTGGGGGTGGAGCGCAGCCGGGCCGCCATGGAGGGCGCGGAGCTGATCCTGGTGCTGTGGGATTCCTCCCGCCCTGTGACGGAGGAGGACATAGCCCTTCTGGAGCGGGCCATGTCCCTGGCCCCCACGATCCTGGTGCGGTCCAAATGCGACCTGCCCTCCGCGCCGGTCCCGTCCCTTGACTCATCAAAGCTGCCCCCCGCGGTGGAGGTGTCCGCCCCCACAGGCCGGGGGCTGGACCAGCTGGAACAGGCCGTGGCCGCCCTGTTCCCGGCGGGGGCGGACACCTCCGCCGCCGTCCTCACCAACGCCCGGCAGATGGAGGCGGCCTCCCGGGCCCGCGCGGCCATTCGCCGGGGGGCGGAGGCCCTATCCGCCGGGATGCCTCCCGACGCGGTGGTGGCCGACGTAGAGGAGGCCATGTCCGCCCTGGGCGAGCTGACGGGCCGCACCGTCCGGGAGGACGTCACCGACCTGATCTTCCGGCGGTTCTGCGTGGGCAAATAGCGAAAGGAGACCCCCATGAGCTATATTGAAGTGACCTATCCCGCCGAAAAGCCGGCGTTCTATCGGATGCTGAAGGAGCAGCTTGCCCTGTATACGGCGGACTCCCCCAACCTGACCGCCGCCCTGGCCAACTTCTCCGCCGTGCTGGCCCAGGCCTTCCCTGAGGCCAACTGGGCGGGCTTCTACCTGGCGGACGGGAACGAACTGGCCGTGGGCCCCTTCCAGGGCAGGCCGGCGGTGAGCCGCATCGGATACGGGAAAGGGGTCTGCGGCACGGCCTGGAAGGAGGATTGCGCCCAGGTGGTGGAGGAGGTGTCCTGCTTCGCGGGGCACATCGCCTGCGACTGCAACACCCACTCGGAGATCGTCATCCCCCTGCGGAAAGCGGACGGGACCATCTGGGGGGTGCTGGATATGGACAGCGTCCTCCCCGGACACTTTACGGAGGAGGATCGTATCGGGCTGGAGGAGTGCGTGAAGCTCCTCCCCGCCCCCAACTGAGGAGGGATCGCCATGCGCGCGGTGGTGACGCGGGTAAAAAACGCCCGCGTGGAGATCGACGGCAGGGTCAACGGCCAGATCGGCCGGGGGCTGCTGGTCCTTTTGGGCGTGGGTCCCGGCGACACCGAGGCCCACGCCGACAAAATGGCCGACAAGGTGTGCGGCCTGCGCGTCTTCGAGGACGAAAACGAAAAGATGAATCTCAACCTGGCCGCCGTGGGAGGCTCCATCCTGGCGGTGAGCCAGTTCACCCTCTACGCCGACACGTCCTCCCGGAGGCCGGGGTTCTCCCACGCCGCGAAGCCGGAGCTGGCCGTCCCTCTGTATGAGCGGTTCATGGAGGGGTGCCGCCAGCGGGGCTTCGCCGTGGAGCACGGGGAGTTCGGGGCGGATATGCAGGTGTTCTCCCAGAACGACGGCCCCGTGACCATCCTGCTGGAGGTGTGACCATGCCCGTCATCAGACAGCTTGACCCCCATGTGGCCGACCTCATCGCCGCCGGCGAGGTGGTGGAGCGCCCCGCCTCGGTGGTGAAGGAGCTGATGGAGAACGCCATCGACGCCGGGGCCTCCGCGGTCACGGTGGAGATCGTCCACGGGGGGATGACCCTCATCCGGGTGTCCGACGACGGCTGCGGCATCCCCGCCGACCAGGCCGCCACCGCCTTCCTCCGCCACGCCACCTCCAAAATCGCCACCGAGTACGACCTGGAGGCCATCGGCACCCTGGGGTTCCGGGGGGAGGCCCTGGCCGCCATCTCGGCGGTGTCCCTGGTGGAGCTGCGCACCCGCACGGAGGACGAGGCCCTGGGCACGGTGCTGACCCTGGAGGCCGGGGTGGTCACCTCCCAGGAGGAGGCGGGCTGCCCCAAGGGGACCACCATCTCCGTCCGGGACCTGTTTTACAACACCCCCGCCCGGTTAAAATTCATGAAGAAGGACGCCGCCGAGGGGGCCGCCGTATTCG
>CANQKJ010000160.1 GCA_947624465.1 uncultured Oscillospiraceae bacterium | reverse complement strand
ATACACGTAGTCCGTGAACCACCCGGTGAGGCTGATGTGCCAGCGCCGCCAGAATTCCCGGACGGTGTGGGCCTCGTAGGGCCGCTTGAAGTTCTCCATGAGGTCGATGCCCAGGATCTTGGCGGTGCCCCGGGCGATGGAGGAGTACCCGGAGAAGTCGCAATAGATCTGCAGGCCGAAGAGGATGGTGGCCAGGATGGTCTCCGGGCCGGTGGCTATAGAAGGATTGGCGAACATCTTGTCCACATAGGGCGCCAGGCCGTCTGCCAGGAGGATCTTCTTGCAGTAGCCCTCCAGCAGCAGCCAGCCCCCGGCGGTGAGGTTTTCCCTGGAGAACACCCGCTCTTGCCGCAGCTGGGGCAGCAGATGCTCCGGCCGCTCGATGGGGCCCGCCACGAGCTGGGGGAAGAAGGACACAAAGAGGGCATAGTACCCGAAGTGTGTTTCCGGGGCGATGGTGCCCCGGTACACATCGATCACATAAGACAGGGTCTGAAAGGTGTAGAAGGAGATGCCTGCGGGCAAGAGGATCTGCAGGGTGAGGTGCAGCCCCGCCAGCTCCGCCAGAAAGCCGGCATACTTGAAGATAGCGAGGCAGCCGAGGGACACAACGCAGGCCAGGACCAGCAGCGCACGCCGCCCGGCCCTGTGCTCAGTCTTGGCGATCCCCCTGCCGCAGAGCCAGGACACCAGGGTGATGCCGATGAGCAGCAGCCCGGTCCAGGGGTTCCAATAGAAGTAGAAGACCCAACTGGAGAGGAGCAGCCAGACCCACCGGAGTTTGTGGGGCAGCAGCCAGTGGACGAGACACACCAGCGGGCAGAAGAGGAGAAACACCGGGGCATTAAAGTTCACGGGGCACTGCCCCCTCTCTCCGGCATCACCAGGCCCATTAGGGCGGCGGCGCACACGGCCAGCAGCGGGGTTCCCAGGGCCTGCAGGTCCATTCCGGCGGCGAGACCGGTGAGTACCCCGGCTGCGGTACAGGCTTCCGCCAGGATGGCCGCAATGCCCTTCCCCTTTGGGAGAAAGCCCCGGATCAAGGCACAGAAAACCGCCAGGCCGAACAGGAAGAGGGGGATCCGGTTGTCCATGGTGCCTCAACTCCTGTCCGGCCTGGCGGCCGCAGATTATTCGAACTGGGATGCGTAGATCTGGTAGTAGAAGCCCTTGGCGGCCATGAGCTCGTCATGGGTGCCCTGCTCCACCACGTCGCCGTGGTTCATCACCAGGATCTTGTCTGCATTCTGGATGGTGCTCAGCCTGTGTGCGATGACAAAGCAGGTCTTGCCCTTCATCAGCTCCCGCATGGCCCGCTGCACCTGCTGCTCCGTGTGGGTGTCCACGTTGGAGGTGGCCTCGTCCAGGATCAGCATGCGGGTGTCGTAGAGCATGGCCCGGGCGATGGTGAGCAGCTGCTTCTGGCCCTTGGAGATGTTGCCGCCGTCCTCGCTCACCACGGTGTGATAGCCCTCGGGCAGGCGCATGATGTAGCTGTGGATGCGGGCGGCCTTGGCGGCGGCCACCACCTCGTCCATGGTGGCGTTCTCCTTGCCGTAGGCGATGTTCTCGAAGATGGTCCCCCGGAACACCCAGGTGTCCTGGAGCACCATGGCGTAGGCCCGCCGGAGGCTCTTCCGGGTGAGGCCGCGTATCTCCTTTCCGTCCACCCTGATCTCGCCGGAGTCCACGTCGTAGAACCGCATGAGTAGGTTGATGACGGTGGTCTTGCCCGCCCCCGTCTGGCCCACGATGGCCACCGTCTGCCCCGGCTCCGCCGTCAGGCTCAAATCGTGGAGGATGGTCTTGCCGGGGAGGTAGCCGAAGGACACATGGTCGGCCTCCACCGCCCCGGCGGGGTCCTTCAATTCCTCCGCGCCGTAGAGGTCAGCCGCCTCCTCCGGCTGGTCCAGCAGCTGGAACACCCGCTCGGCGGCGGCCAGAGCGGAGTAGATCTCGTTGATGATGTTGGCGATCTCGTTGATGGGGCCGGAGAACTTCCGGGAGTACAGCACGAACTTGGAGATCTGCTTCAAATTCACGATGTTCCACAGATAGAACACCGCCCCCAGCAGGCCGATGAGGGCCAGGCCCAGATTGGAGATGAGGCCGATGGTGGGGCCCATGGTCATCCCTAAGGAGTCCGCATCCCGGTAGGCATCGGCGGCCTTGTGGTTGATGGCGCTGAACTCGTCGCACACCCCGTCCTCGTGGGCATAGGCCAGGATGGTCTTCTGCCCGGAGAACATCTCCTCCACAAAGCCGTTCATCTCGCCGTATGCCTTGCTGCGCTTGGAGTATAGGGGCCTGGTCTTTTTGCCCATAAAGCGGGTGTACAGGATGGACACCGGGATGGTGATGAGCATCACCGTCACCAGAGGCAGGGAGGTGACGCACATCATCACGAAGGAGCCCGCCACCGTCACCACCGAGGTCAGGATCTGCACCACGTCGGTGGACAGGCTGGTGGACACCACGTCCACGTCGTAGGACACCCGGCTGATGATGTCGCCGGCCTGGTTGCGGTCAAAGTACTTCACCGGCAGGGCCATCAGCTTGTCGAACACGTCCTTCCGCATCCGCTGGGCCACATGGCGGCTCACCCGCATCATCCCCTGGCTCACCAGGAAGGACAGCAGATTACTGCCCAGATAGGCGGCCAGCATACATTTCGCGTAGAAGAACACCCGGCCGAAGTCCACCCTGCCGGCCCCGGCCTCGATGACGCCGATGGCCTCCCCGGCGAAGGAGGGCCCCAGCAGGTTGCCGATGTTGCTGGCAAAGGCGCAGAGCAGCAGGAGCAGCACGATCCATTTGTACTCCGCCAGATAGTTCAAGATCCGCAGCAGAGCGCCGCGGGTGTCTCTGGGGCGGCCCTGGCCGCCCCGGTCGTTGGGTCCCGGCATGGCGTTCTCCCCTTTCTTTCAGTCATGGGCCCATTTGGGTCTCATTGATCGTCCTGTTTCCCCCGCCTGACGGCGGGGAAAACATTTTTATGTCATGGAGCCCATCTGGGTCTCGTAGATGGCGCGGTAGGCGGGGCAGGTCTCCAGCAGGTGGGCGTGGCTGCCGTAGCCGATGCACCGGCCCTCCTCCAGCATGAGGATGTTGGTCATGGACTGCACCGAGCTGACCCGCTGGGCCACCATGATGACGGCGGCATCCCTGTGCCGGGCGAAGATGGCCTTGCGGAGGGCGGCGTCGGTCTTGTAGTCCAGGGCGGAGGAGGAGTCGTCCAGGATCAGGATCTCCGGGTGGCCCGCCAGGGCCCGGGCGATGAGCAATCGCTGCTTCTGCCCGCCGGACAGGTTGGCCCCCTTGATGTCCGCCATATACTCCAGGCCGGCGTCCAGCTCCCCGATGAACTCGGCGGCCATGGCGTCCTCCACGGCGTTCAGCACGTCCTGCTCCTCCAGCCCCCGGCCGAAGTCGATGTTCCTCCGCAGGGTGTCGTTGAACACCATGTCGTTCTGGAACACCACGCCGAACTTCCGGTGGAGGTCGTCCTTGTCATAGGCGCGGACGTCCTTCCCGTCCACGAACACCCCGCCCCCGTCCACATCGTAGAACCGCATGAGCAGATTCAGGATGGTGGACTTGCCGCATCCGGTGGAGCCGATGATGCCCAGGCTCTCCCCCCTTTTCAGGGCGAAGCTGATGTCGTACAGGCACTTCTCCCGCTCCGCCCCGGCAAAGCCCTCGTGGGCGGGGTCGGCGGCGGAGCCGTAGCTGAAGTCCACGTGCTCGAAGCGGATGAACTCCTCCCCGGCGGGGGCGGGGCACTCCTCCGCGGGCAGGGTGGTCTGGTCCTCCCCGGCGGACAGGACCAGGTCGATGCGGTCGGCGGAGGCGGACGCCTTGCTCAGCATCATGAACACCCGGTTCAGCCCCATGACCCCCATCATGATCATGTTGAAGTAGGTGAGAAAGGCCAGGATGACGCCGGGGTCCATCTCCCCGCCGTCGACCCGGTAGGCCCCCAGCACCACCACCGCCGTCAGGCCGATGTTCAAACACATCTGCATGGCGGGGCCGGGGACGGCCATGATGGTGCTGGCCTTGATGTCGCTTTTGGCCATGGCCTCGTTGGCCGCGCCGAAGCGGCCCTTCTCGTACTCCTCCTTGGACAGGGCCTTCACCACCCGGATGCCGGTGATATCCTCCCGCATGATGCGGACCACGTCGTCCAGCCGCTGCTGGACCCTGTTATAGAGGGGGATGCCGAACCGGGACACCCCCACGCACACCAGAATGAGGATAGGGGCCATCACGCACATGATGAGGGCCATCCGCACGTCCATGGTCAGGGCCATGATGATGCTGCCCACCAGCAGGATGGGGGCCCGGACGCAGAGGGTCTGGAGGGACTGGGCGCAGGACTGGACGTTGTAGCTGTCGCTGGTCATGCGGCTGATGAGACTGGGCAGGCCGAAGGCGTCGAACTGGCCGCCGGACAGGTTCACCGTCTTGTGGAACAGGGCCTGGCGCACATCGTAGGAGATGTTGTGGGCGTTCTCCACCGCCCGGCGGTTGGCCGCCACGTTCAGCTGCCGGGTGACGACGGCCGCCGCGATCATCAGCAGGCCCCAGAAGATCACCGGACCCAGCTGCCCCAGGGGCACCACCTTGTCCAGCAGGTGCTCCAATATGTAGGGCAGGGTCAGCTCCGCCATGGTGCCCAGCAGCTTGATGGCCATCACCAGCAGCACGCTCCACTTATATCGTCCCAAATATCGGAAAATCAGCTTCATCTTCTCACCCCTTCTTCTTTACCTTTTCGCACGAATCGCATTATACCAAACCGGGCCGGGAAAAGTCAATCCTTTCTCCGAACAGCGCAAAAGGACCCGGCTGGTCATCCCAGCCGGGCCTTTTCATCATGACTTGCTCAGTCGTCCCCGCCTTCCTCGTCCTCGTCGAAGGACAGGGCGAACTTCTGCCCGCACTTGGGGCAGTCGATGGAGCCGGCCTCCAGCACGTCCTCGTCGATGGTCAGCTCCTCCCCGCAGTTGGGGCACTCCACCTGGAAGAAGTCCTCGCCGTCATCATCATCGTCGTCCACGCCGTAGAC
>CANQKJ010000159.1 GCA_947624465.1 uncultured Oscillospiraceae bacterium | reverse complement strand
ATGCGGCCGGCCAGGATGATGCGGATGGCGGTGGCCTCCGCCTCACGGGCGTACAGGTAGCCGATGACCGGCTCCACGCCGAAGGGCACCTTGCGGGCCCGGGCCAGATAGGCCATCACCGCGTCGTCGCACTCCCGCTCGAAGTCGGTGAGAGACCCGCCGCCCGGATGGGCCAGCGCCGCGCCGGCCTGGGCGGCCCGGGCGAGAGCCGTATCCTGAAAGAGCCGGTCCAGCTGCCCGCCGGGGGCGTCGGCAATGGCCTCCGGGTCCACGGTGCCGCCGGGGACCAGCACCTGCCGCAAAAACTGGGGGCCCTTGTCCAGCCGGGCGGCCCGGACGGCGGCCCGGAGATTGGCCTCGTCGACGGCGGTTTTGGCGTAGCCCTCCAGGAAGGCGCTGCCCGACTGCTTCGCCAGGGCGGTCAGCTCCTCAAAATAGGCCCGGTCCAGGGCGAAGTCGGCCTGCTGGGGGTCGCCGGTGGAGCCCAGCACCTCCCGGGCGCGGGCCACGCCCTTTTGAAAGATGTCCGAACAGGCGGACAGGTCCTCCCGTCGATAGCCCTCCGCCAGACCGGCGGGATCGTACCGCCCGCCGCCCAGCAGGAGCCGGTCCTGCTCGGTCCCCAGAGCGCCGGCCTTCACCAGCACCTTGGCGTTGTGATAGTCGTACTTGCAGCGGAACACATCCAGCAGGGCCGGATGATTGACCGCCTCTCCCAGGTCGGCGAACACGTCGGCCTGGGCCTGGGCCAGCATATCCTCCAGGGCGGAGGGGGTGGCCGACGCCAACTCGGGGTAGCCGCACTCGGCCAGCACCTTGGCGGCCTCGGCCGCGTCCCTGGCGTCGATCATCCGCTCCATCCGCTCGGTGGTGAGCAGCCGGTTCTCCAGCACCCGGACCCGGGCGGAGATATACAGATAGTCGGTGTCTCTGATCTTTCTCAACAAGGTGTTCCCCCTTTCATCAAATGTCAGGGGGCTTATCAGTCGAACAGCACTTTGGCCACCTGGCCGGCCAGCGCGCCCCGCTGGAGCCTGATCAGGGTGTCAAAGGTGCAGTTGACCTCCACGGCGCCGCCGCTGAGGATGAAGCCGCCGTCCATGGGCCGGGTCTCCTCGGCCAGGGTCAGCATGGCGGTGCCCTGGAGCACGGCACTGGCCCCGGTGACCACCTTGGTCAGCAGGCTGCCGGCGGGGGTGCCGCGCACCTCGCCGGGGACTGCGGAGAGGTCGGGGGCCGCGGCCTCGGCCAGCCTGGCGTTGGCGGCCATCACCACGGCCTTGCCCACCCGCGCCCGGTCGGTCTGGGAGAAGATGAGCTTCTCCCGCCCGGTGGAGGACGCCTTCACCGCCAGATCGGCCAGCAGGGCCACGTACTGGTCCTGGGGCAGGGCCAGCAGTTTCTCCTTGGCCCGCCGGAAGGCCAGCTCGATGACCTCCTGCTTGGCGGCCAGGACGGCCTTGCGGCACTCCAGCTGGTCCACGCTGGCCAAACGGCTCTCCCGCTCGGCGGCGGCCTTCTCGCCCCGGGCGATGATCTCGGCGGCCTCGGCCTCTGCCCGGGCCTGATACCGGGCGGCGATCTCCGCCGCCTCAGCCCGTCCCTTTTCCAGCAGCGCGTCGATCTCCCGCTGGCCGTCGTCCTCGATGCGGGCGGTGATTTTCTCGATTCCGTTCATGTGTTGATCTACCGCCTTTCCGTTCCTTCGGGGCTCATCAAAGGGCGTACATCAGCATCAGAATGGTGCCCACCAGAGACAGAATGGCGTAGAATTCCACGATGCCGCAGAGGATGACGCCCTTCATGTACTGGTCGGGCTTCTTGGCGACGATGTTGATGGAGGCGGCGGCCACGCGGCCCTGGGCGATGGCGGAGAGCAGGCCGCCCAGCATGATGGGCACGCAGGCGAACAGGACCGTCATGCCGTCATCGACGGACAGGGCAACGGGGTTGCCGGAGAAGAAGCCCAGGGTGAACAGGCCGAAGAAGCCGGCGGCCAGGCCGTACAGGCCCTGGGTGCCGGGAAGCGCCTGGAGGATCATGCACTTGGTGAAGTGTTCGGGAGTCTCGCTGAGCACGCCGGTGGCGGCCTCGCCCACCATGCCGGTGCCCTTGGCGGAGCCGATGCAGCACAGGCCGATGGCCAGCGCGAAGCCGATGAAAGCCAGAGCCTGGCCGCCGATCATGTTAAAAAATTCTACCATTTTAATTTTCCTCCTTTGAGATGTTTACGTATTTCGTTTCTACTGCCAGGGGACGGAAAGCCTTTCCTCCATCCTTATAAAACCGCCCGAAGAACTCCAGGCATTGCAGCCGCAGGGTATGGACATAGCAGCCCAGCAGGTTCAGCACCAGGGTCAGGGCATTGCCGATGACGGACACGATGATGAAGGGGACCAGCCCGAACACCGCGCCCAGCGTGTTGAACACCGAGGCGATGATGCTGCCGGCCATCATCAGGGCCATGAGCCGGAGGTAGGACAGGATATCGCTGAAGTAGCCGGAGATCCCGTTGTAGAGGTCCCCGCCAAAGCCCACGATGCCGCCGATGCTCTTGGAGCGGATCAGGTTGCCCGCCAGCAGCAGCACGAGCCCCAGGACCAGGGCCGCCAGGCCGATGGTGCCCAACACGGGCGGGAGGCCCTCCACCGCCGAGCCGCAGATGGCGCCGGCGGCACCCAGCAGGATGAACCACCAGGCGATCTCACCGGTGACGGCGTCCAGCGCCTCCCCGTGGCGGAACTTCTCCACCGTGCTGATGGCCATGCCGGTAAAGACCTGGATCACGCCCAGGGCGATGGACCCGATCATCACGGTGATGGTATCGTTGATGGGGGTGAACAGGGGGGGCCAGAACCACACGAAGTTGTGGTCGATCCCCGTCAGGTCGAAGAGCTTGGGCAAAAAGTCCCCGAAGAAGCTCCCCGTCAGGCAGCCCCAGAAGATGGAGCTGATGCCGCACATGAAGAACATGGTCATCATGTCCCGCGTGGTCCCCCGCGGCTTTGCCATCTTCAGATAGATGGCGGTGCCCAGCACCATGAGCAGGCCGTAGCCGATGTCGTTCATCATAAAGCCGAAGAACAGGATGAAGAAGGGGGCCATCAGGGGGTTGGGGTCCACCCCGTCATAGGCGGGCATGGAGTACATCTCGGTGATGACCCGGAAGGGGGCGGTCACCGGGTTGTTTTTCAGCTTGATGGGCACCTCGGGATACTCCTCCTCCCGGGGCTCCGCCGTCTCATAGGCGCACAGCAGGCCGTCCAGGGCCTGCCGCACCCGGGGCTCGTCGGCGGCGGGGAACCAGCCGTCCAGATAGAAGGCGTCCTCCGTGTCCACCAGCCGGGCCTTGCTCTCCTCCCGGCGGATCTCCTGGGTGGAGCGGTCCACGCACCGGCGCAGGTTCCCCCGCTCCCCGGCGAGGACGCCGATGCGCTCCTTATGCTCCCGTTCCTCCCGCTCCAGGGCGGCCAGCTTGTTGTCGATGGCGCGGATGTTGTCCTCCGCCGTGCCGGTCCAGCCCCGCAGGTTCACGCGGGAGAAGCCGTAGGGCCGCAGGGCCTCGGCGCAGTCGTGCTCCGCGCTGGCGTGGCACACCAGCAGGAAGTAGCGCAGCTCCTGGTCGCTGCCGGCGGGGAAGATCTCCGCCAGCTCCACGGCGGCGGCCAGCGCCCCCTCCATGGCGGAGAAGTCCGTCCGGCCTGGGACGGCGCCGAAGATCACCGACGTATTGGCGGTGTCCTCCTGGTCCAGGGGCACGTCCAGGGACGACCAGGGCTCCAGGGAGGCCCGCTGGGTCCTCAGCTTGTTCTGCTCCGCCTGGCACACGGCCAGGGCCTTTTCCTCCCCGGCGATCTGCCGGGCGGTCTCCAGGCCGGCGGCATAGGCCCCGTCGTCAAAGAGTTCCGCCTCGCTGACCTCCGGCCGGGGGGCGAACAGGCCGTCCTTGGCCGGGGCGTATTTGTTCAGGGAGTCCAGCGCGCCGCTCAGCAGCTGGTTCTGCTCCTTCGCCTTGCTGAGGCCGGAGCCCTCCGGCTTGGCCAGGGCGGCCCAGTCCGGGTCGGTCAGGTCGATGGCCGGCTCCCGCAGCTCCACGCAGCCCATGCCCTGGAGCAGCCGGAGCAGCTCCTCCCGGTCCGAGCGCAGGCCCATGAGCCGCAGCCGTTTCATTTTGACGATCGCCATCAGCCGCCCACCTTTCCAATGATCAGGTCAGCGGCCTGGTCCAGGCGGCTCATGGCGGTCTGTTTCAGCGCCTCGCACTGCGCGGCGTTTTCGGCCAGCGTACGCCTGGAGGTCTCGCCGGCCCTGGCCTCGGCCTGGGAGAGCAGCTCCTTTGCTCTGGCCTCCGCCCGGTCCCGGGCGTCCATCACGGACTGGCGTCCGGCCCGCTCCGCCTCGGCGGCGAGCCGTTTGGCCTCCTCCGCCGCCTCCGCCCTGCGCTGCTGGACGGCCTGTTCCGCCGCCGTGACCTGTTGAATGGCCT
Organism: uncultured Oscillospiraceae bacterium; assembly: GCA_947624465.1. Lineage (GTDB taxonomy): Bacteria > Bacillota > Clostridia > Oscillospirales > Oscillospiraceae > Enterenecus. The sequence goes on along the minus strand of CANQKJ010000159.1, from coordinate 597 downwards.
CAAAGGACATATTCCTCACCTCGCTTGGATTTTCAGCTTTACAGCTCCGGCAGACAGCCTGCCGCAAGCTTAAATATAATTTTACCATATCACATGGGGATTCTGCAACACCGGATTTAAGAGATTTTCATCAATAAGCGGTTTCCCATAAACCGGACCGTTGTGAAAAGCCACTGTCCCAGACCCTTGCGGGCCGGCGCGCTTCTGCCCCTCGGGGTCAAAAAGACCGTAACATGCGGCGGGTTCCGATTTCAACAGGCAAAATGGCGTCCCGTGCCCGAAATTCAGACACGAAGCGCCGTATGTCTGAGAATTCGCGCCGATGTTTCCGCAGGCCGCCGGCGGCGGAACTAAAAATAAATCCCCATCCGAAAGGATGGGGATTTATTTGGAGCGAGTGACGAGGCTCGAACTCGCTACCTCCACCTTGGCAAGGTGGCGCTCTACCAGATGAGCTACACTCGCAGGGACAAGGGGGAGTGTACCAGAAAAACTCCCCATTGTCAAGGGGCGGGCCGAAATTTTTACGGGTTTTCCGTCTCCGCCGGCTCTGTGGGCGCCGGTTCCGGCTCAGGGCAGACGGGGTACAGCTCCCTG
>CANQKJ010000158.1 GCA_947624465.1 uncultured Oscillospiraceae bacterium | reverse complement strand
TCCGGGCGGCTGCCGGTCTCCATGTCGTAGTGGTTCATGGACATGATTTTCAGAAGCTGCGCCCGTTCCTCCAATGAGTGCGCCAGCATAGCGGCAAACTCATCCTTGGTCATTGTATCGACCCGCTCCATGGTCTGCTTGAGCGCGGCGATCCACAGCTCATATTCCCGTTTCAGCAGGGCCAGGAAGATTTCTTCCTTCGTCTGAAAGTAGTTATAAATGGAGGTGCGCGTGAAGCTGGTCACATTCCCGATCTCCTTGATGGTGATCTCCTTGAAGCTCATGGTCTGATAGAGCTTTTCGCAGGCGTTGATGATCTCCTCTCTGCGGGCCTCTGTCAGCTCCGGCGATCCTTTTGGCATCTTGCGTCCTCCTTATTTTTCCGGCGCCTTTTTGAAAGACAGGCATTTCCCAATTACTTCGCCGGTTTTCAGATACTGATAGGTGGGGAACTCAAACAGCACCGGTTTCAGAGTTTCATAATCGACCTTGCCCTTTTCAGAGAGATGCTCCTCCGCCACATAGGTGTTGTCGATGGTGCAGATGAAGCTCTCAAAATTCGGGGTGTTGTAGACATCCACAACGCTGCACTCCATCGTCAAGGGAGATTTGCGGATAATCGGAGTACCAGCGTCCCCAAGGTCATATTCAAACACAGCGGACTTATCTGCCTTCGCGCCGCTGACCGAGCCCACATAATCGACCTCCGGCAGCATGGCCTCGTCCACAAGGTTGATTGAGAGTTTTTTCGTCTCCTTGATGCACCCGTTGATAAAGTGCGGCGCGGCGAGACTGACCAACACCCGGTCATGACCGATAATGCCGATATGGGCAACCAAAGTCCACGTGGGCTTATCGCCGTTCATAGCACCAATCACCGTCACCGGCGTGGGATAAAGCGCCAGCAGCGATCCAACATTTTTCTTCATGATCCAGAACCCTCCTGCTTGCAAATATGTTCTGACATCGTGTCATTGCAATTAGCATAGCACTATTCTGACATCGTGTCAATGCTTGCAAAACAAAAAATACCGGGCATCACCCGCGCACAACTATCTTGCAATCTTCCGCTGTTGATACTTTTCCGATAGAGGCATCCGTAAAAACTTCTCCGCATAAAACAAACACCCGCCCAAATTCTGCGTCACCGATTCAAAGAAAACACCCCGAATGTACCACCCCATAACATCCCGCTTTACGCCCCTTCGGGACCTCGTCCCGAAGGGGCTAATTTTTCTGACTGTGGTCATTTATGTGGTCAGGCCGAAAAAACGCAAAAATTCCCAAAATAATCCTGCGAAATTGGTTCCGAAAACAGAAAAATCCGGCCCGAAACTCATGGTTTCAGGCCGGAAAATGGTGGACGATACAGGACTTGAACCTGTGACCTCCCGCACGTCAAGACATGGTTCAAACTTTTTCTATTCGTTTGTCGTGCTTTTTAATCATTTTTATTGCATTTCAAATACTTTTTTGATGTGTTTTGTGTGCTGGCGTCCGTGTGCTACACGCCCGGCTGTGGTCGGTTATGTGGTCATAGGCGGTTTCGGTCACTAAAACGCGGTCAGCCCCCGCAAAAGAATCGTGCAAAAACTTCCCTGCATAAAACAGGACCGGCACTCGGAAGACGAACTACATCTGCTGGCCAAAATCGAGGCTGTGCTTATGACCACCAAACTGCGCCTCACAGAAATCATTTAAAAGTGGAATATCCTGCTTTACAGTGTCCCAAATCCGTTCTACATCAATCGTTCCATAATGGTGCGCGACGATATTTCTGATCCCAATAATATCTCTCCAGGGAATCTCAGAACTTGTTGATTTTCGGTATTCCAACGAGAGTGTGTTGGCGAGTTCTCCGATTTGCAAAATATTTAGGCAAATGGCATCTATTAAAACGCCGTTTTCAGAAAAAGCAGTATAATCATCGCCTACTTCTTTCATATACTCAGATATTTTACGGCAATAGCGTTGGATATGGTCAATTATCTGCATATCTCTACTGGGCATAAATCAACACACGCTCCTTCTGAACATTATTTAAGAAGGCTTTATCCTCTGAGTAATCCAAAGATTTTACAGTAATGAGGTCAAGGCCCTTATCCAGCGATTCCTCAAGATCTGCATAGAGTCCGCCAAGCGCAAACAATCCCCGGATTCTCGGTGCGTCTACGCAAAGATCGATATCACTGGAGGCGGTGGCGTCGCCCCTTGCGTAAGAACCAAACAAATATATCTTATCAACCCCATGCTTTACTGCTATTGGCCGAACTTTATCCCGTATCTCATCAATCGTATAAATCTGATTACTCATTGGACAACGCCCCCTTTCTTCTTCTGATTTGATTTTACTTCATACCAACACGTTTTACAAGTAGATTCTCTTCCATCAAACCAACTCATAGGAACTGTTTTGGGTAATCTGTGCGTCCGTCAACGACACGGTAGATGACGATGTCTTCTCCTATCACTTTGTAAACGCAGACGTAGTTGCCGCAGACGAGCTTTCTGTACTGATGCTGCGCCAGAACCGGGTCGGGATGGAGCGGCCCCAGATAGGGATAGGCGGTGAGAGAACCGATGCTCTCCAGCAGCCTGTCCATGATCTGTTCGGCGTATTTCGGCCCGGCCAGTTTGAAGTGGATGTCCGCGATCCGGTCAATATCCCTCCAGGCGGGGGACAGAACTGTGATACGCCGCTCACCCATGGTGGTATTTTTCCTTCAGCATTGCCCGGACTTCTTCAAGGGAGTAGACAGGCTCCCCGCTGAGACGGGAAAATTCCGCCTCCAGGACGGCGGCTCTGTGCTTCAGCATGATCTCGCGGTCCTCAAAGGCGTCGGCGCTCATGACTACGATGTCGCTTTCTCCGTTCTTGGTGATGTAGACCGGTTCCCGCGTCTCATGGGCCAGGGTTGAAATTTCGTTATAGTCGTTTCGCAATGTAGTGGATGACTTGATCTGCATCGCCGCGCCTCCTCCGAATATTCTAACATTATTATATGATAATTCACTGATATTAGCAAGAGGCTCTTTAGCGGAATGCCGGGACGGATTTTGGACTATAGTAGAAAAAACGTCTATGCGATGTAAAAGTGTTTTCGGAACGATGACAGTAAATTCGTTTACGGTTTTGTGGTATGATTATCGGAGAGTAGTATATGCCTACCCGGTAAATCGGAGTCGATTGGAGACGCTTATTATGAAACATGAATGCAAGATCACCGTTCTGGAGAAGAAGTGTTTTCCAGAGCTTCAAGAGAAATATTTGGCCGATCCGAAGTCCGGACCGTGCTCCTTTTTTCAGGTGGGTAATACATTTGTATTAAAACGCACCCCACAGCAGGATGATTTCTATCACCTGATGAACGGGAAATTCTGCGGAGAGGCATGGGATGCCGTAAGCCGGTATGTTTATACCGCCCTTCAAGGCGGCTCCATCATGAAGGGCTGGACGAATGATGACCGTATGATGATCGCCTGCTGCAACGATGGCACAAGACCTGTGGTATTTATGATCGAACGAATCGACATCCCGGAGAGTGATGAAGAACGGGCGTGGCTTGAAATGCAAGATTTCACTCATTCAGCCGAGGATGCCTATACGGGTTGATCCAGTGAATTCAGTTTGACGGGTGACGAACAGATTAAAAGTTTACCCAGCCAACAAGAACAAATCTATCGTTCCACATAGGATTGACGCACTTTGTAATAATCAACGATTGATTTTTTGTGAGATTTGTGTTACCATTCCACTGTTCATCGGAGGATGTGTGATCGTAATCACACGCCGGATAAGATGTCAAACGAAAAGAGCCGTCGGAGGGCAAGCACAGCGTATGTGGTGATGCCAGATAAGACGCTCAATCGTTTGGTGCCTTATCCGGCGTTTACTTTTGGAGGTCAATACATGGATTTTGTAAAAAGCGATGCGCGTGTGCTGTATAGGAAATACCTGACGGCCTCCCTTGGCAGCGCACTGGTCATGTCCATTTACAGCTTTGTAGATACCATTGCTGTTGGTCAATCGGAAGGAGCGCCGGCTGCCGCTGCTATGGCGATCGTTACCCCGCTATATGGTGTGATCGTGTTTCTGGCTATTCTCTGCGGAATTGGTGGATCCGTACTCATGACAAACGCCAAAGGTGAGGGGAACGAGGAAAAGGGCAATGCTTATTTTACCACATCGTTGCTGGTTATGGCTGTGCTGACCGTCGTTTCCTGGATTGTGTTTGGAATCTCCTATGAGCAGATTTTTACTTTCTTCGGTGCGGATACAGTGCTCATGCCCACGATTATGAAATATGCTCGATGGATCATCTGGTTTTTTCCTGTCTTTCTCGCGCCCACATTTTTTGGTTCCTTTATCCGAAACGATGGGGCGCCTGGCCTGGCTATGGTAGCGGTGATCATCGGTGGCTGCGTCAATATGTTCGGCGACTGGTTTTTCGTGTTCCCGCTGGGCATGGGTATGAGTGGGGCTGGCCTGGCGACGGTCATCGGCACGAGCCTGCAGACGCTTATCATGTGCGGCCATTTTTTCCGCAAGAGTTGCCGCCTGAAGTTGGCACGGCCCTATAAAATTGGAAAAGCCGTTTGGAAAATATTTGACATCGGCTTTGGGGCCAGTGTATTAGACTTGGGCGTGGTGGTTATCGCCATTATGATGAATAATCAGGTAATGAAATATGGCGGCACAATAGATTTGGCAGTCTATGGCGTGATCGCCGCTGTGGGCTCGCTGTTCCAGGCGCTGTTCAGCGGCGTTGGGCAGACAATTCAACCGCTGGTATCAGCGAATTGCGGCGCGGGACGGCATGATCGAATGAATGTATTCTGGCGGATGGGACTGCGCACCGCATTGGCGCTCGGCCTGTTATTCACAGCCCTTGGAGAGATATTCCCAGTGCAACTCGTGGGGCTGTTTGTTAAGTTGACGCCGCAGCTTGCGGCGGCAGCACCTGGAATTGTTCGCCGGTATTACATCGTCTATCCATTTATGGGCGTCACCGTGCTTGCCACTTATTATTTGCAATCTGCCATGCGTGAAAGGATGTCTTTGCTCATCGCCGTATTGCGGAGCTTTGTGTTGA
>CANQKJ010000157.1 GCA_947624465.1 uncultured Oscillospiraceae bacterium | reverse complement strand
ATATAGATGTCGCCCTGGGTGCGCTGGGCGATATCCTCATACAGTTTCGTTTCCAAGTGATTACCCTCCTTGCCCGTACTTGTTCCATATGTATGGGGATAAGCCCTTGAATATGACAGGGAGGCGGCGCGGATTTGTCCGCGCCGCCTCCTTTTTGCGCTATCTCCCGGCGGGGATGAGCAGAAGAAGCCCCTCCGCCCCATCCTGATCTGGCAGATCGTTGGCCGCCCGGATGTCCGCCACGGCGGAGCCGCAGGCCTTGGCCACGTCCCACAGGGTCTCCCCCGCCCCTATGCGGCGGATGACCACCGAGGGGCGCTGGACGCCGGCGGGCGCGTTCCCCTCCCGCAGCTCGGATACCGCCCACACCTGCTCCGCGCCGACCACGTTGAAGGCGAACTCCACCTCGCACCGCACCTCGATGCCGCCGGTGACGGGCACCGCCGTGGGTTCCCCCACTGTACGGCACCGGCAGGCGCACTCCGCCCCCCTGGGCAGCTCCACCCGGCCGGAAACGGGAATGGTCACCTGCGACGCGCAGAGGGCGTCATCCTCGCTGAGGTAGAGCACGGTGGCCTCCACCTGAGCGGTGTACTCCAGCCCCCCCTCCACGGGGGCGCTGAGCAGCGCGGACACCGCCGCGGCGCAGTCCAGCACCTGCTTGGCGGGGACGCCGGACTCGCAGAGCTTCCGCCCCATCTCCCGGCGGGCGGTCCGCTCCGCCAGGGTGCAAAGCGTCACGGGGGCGCGCTCCACGTCCACGCAGACCCCCACGCCGTAGGCGTCCTCCAGCACGGTCACCGGCTGACAGGCCCACAGCACCGCCTGCACCAGCGCCTCCACGCTGACCTCCAGCTCCCCATCGCCAAGCCGGCAGTCGGCGGACCTGAGGGCCACGAACACCTCCGGCTCGGCGTCCTCGGGTGCCTCTCCCATGTCAATGATCTGGGAGTAGGGCAGTTCGAAGCGGGCGGCGGCAAGCTGATCCCCGCTCCGATACAGGGCGGTGAGCTCCACATCCCCCTTGAGCACCAGCTTTTTGCCGATGAATTTGGCGTCGACGGCGCCCAGCTCCACCCTGGCGTTCAGCAGCTCCTCCATCTCCGGCTTGGAGGCCGGGGGACGGAGCACGTCGGAGAAGGCAAAGGTTTTTTCCCGCACCTCCGGGATGCGCCAGAATTTCCAGGGGACGAGCCGTTTTTCCAGACCCTCCCCGGCGGCGCCCGCGGCGATCTCCTGGGCGCCCTCCTCATAGGCGGACGCCCACATGGACAGCTGGCACCGGGTCAACAGCTTCCTCGGATTGAGGGTCCGGGCGTCGGCGGAGGCCAGGGTGACCTCCGCCGCCACCGGACAGCCGGTACGGAGGCGGGGGTCGTCCCTAGAGCATTGGAAGGGAATGGTCACCTCCAGGGACCTCGGGAGATCCTCTCCCTCGGGGATGTACAGCACCGTGACCTGGGCCGCGCCGGTGAGGCGGAGCATCCCCTCCCCCGCCTCGCTGTCCTTCAGGCAGGCCCTCCCCCACGCCGCTACGATGCGGGACACATCGGGCAGGGCGTCGGGCACGATGCTCTCCAGGGTCTCCTCCTGGGTAAAGGCGGTATGATAGATGGGGCGGTAACCCTCCAGCGTGACACGCTGCAGTTCCAGATCCATAAGCTGTCCACTCCTCGTACAGATTTCTATGACGACTATATGAGCGAACGCCCCCGGATATGACTTGGCCTACCTCTCCCCGTCCATGTGGAACAGCCTGCGCAGCAGCCCGCAGATCATCTTCGGGAATCTCACCACCACGATCCGCATGAAAACAGCCCCCTTTCTCAACGCTTTACTCCAGCATATGAGAAAGAGGGCTGTCCAGTGATTATTTTTTTATCTCCCAGGGTTTGATCCCGGCCGACTGTTCATAGAGGCGAACGTAGCTCCTGTGGCGGCCGGGGGCGATCTCCCCGGCCCTGACCGCCTCCAGCACGGCGCAGCCACGCTCCTTCACATGGGCGCAGCCCTGGAACCGGCACCGGCCCAGATACGGCCGGAAGTCCCGGAAGGCGGCGGCCAGCTCCTCACCGGGGATAGGTTCGGCCTCCTCTGCATCGAAAGAGGAGAAGCCCGGCGTGTCGGCCACCAGTCCGTCCCCCACGGGAAACAGCTCCACATGGCGGGTGGTGTGGCGGCCCCGGCCCAGCTTTTCGCTGATCTCTCCCGTCCGCAGGGCGAACCCCGGCTGGATGGCGTTGAGGATACTGGACTTGCCTACGCCGGTATTTCCTGTAAAGGCGGATACCTTTCCTGCCAGGGCGGCGGCCAGTTCCGGGATACCCTCTCCGGTCTCCGCGCTGACCTTCAGCGTGGGGAAGCCCGCGGCGCGGTAGAGGCCAGCCAGCTCCTCCGCCCGGACCAAGTCCCACTTGTTGAAGCAGATGATCGGCTCGCAGCCCTTCCACTCCGCGGCCGCCGCCATGCGGTCGATGAGGAAGGGATCGGTGACCGGGACGGCGGCGGAGGCCACGATGATGAGCTGGTCGATGTTGGCCACCATGGGCCGCCGGAACTGGTTTTTTCGGGGCAGGATGGCGTCCACCATGCCGGTGCCGTCCTCCAGCACGGTGATCTCCACCCGGTCCCCCACCAGGGGGGTGGCCTTCTGGTGGCGGAGCTTCCCCCGCCCCCGGCATGGGATGGGTCCCCCCGCCCCGGTATCAACGTAATAGAAACCGCTGAGCGCCTTGACGATCCTTCCGGTCATATCACTGGCCTTCCCCTTCGGCCGGCGATTCGGTGGGAGGCGCCTCGGTGGGGGGCTGCTCCTGGCTGGGCTGGGGTTCGTCAGACGGTTCGGCGCTGGGTTCCACCGTGGGTTCGACCGTAGGCGTGGGAGTAGGTTCCGACGTGGGTGTCGGGGTAGGCGTGGGAGTGGGCGTGGGCGTTGGGGTAGGCGTGGGGGTGGGAGTAGGCTCCGGGCCGGCGGACACCCACAGGTCGATGACGTCTCCCTTATATACGTCGTCATGGATGTTTTTGCTCTGCCAGGTCACCTTTCCCGCCGCGTACTCGTTGTTGGGATAGGACTTGACTTCGCCCACCACCAGGCCCAACTCGGTGATCTGCCGTCTGGCCTCCTCGATGGAGACCCCCACCCAATTTACCACCGCCACGGGGACAGGCTTGGGTCCCCTGCTGATGACAAGGGTGACCGTCTGGCCCTTCTCCAGGACGGCGCCCTCCTCCGGGTCGGAGGAGATCACATAGTCCTGGGTGATATCCTCGGAGTAGTCCTGTTCCAGCGTCACCTCCAGGCCCATGTCCCGGAGGGCCTGCTCCGCACGGCGGTACTCCTGATTGATCACATAGGGCATTTTCAGCTCGTCTACGCCGCTGCTGACATTGACCCGGATGGTGCGTCTGCTCTCCAGCACCGTCTCGCCGGCCTCGGGGGACTGGTTGCAGATCTGTCCCTGCGCATAGTCGGCGCTGTAAGTCTCGCTGCCCACCTCATAGGTGAAGCCGTCCAGGATGGACGGGTCGGCCTCCAGCTCTTCCAGCGTATACCCCCGCAGGTCGGGGACGGTGTACTCGGTGGGGGCGGGCGGGTCGATCATCCCCTTGATGATCACGTTCCACACGAACAGGCCCATTCCGATGATGAAGATGATGACGGCCGCCACTGCGAAAAATGGGGCGAGGTCGGCGATCCGGCTGCCGCTGCCGCCGCGGTCATAGTCCGCCTCCGGCTCGGCGCGGCGGCTTTGATAACGGTTGTCCCGGGCAGAGACCTGTTCCCGCGCCCGGGCGGGGCGGCCCGCCGGCTCCTGGGCCGAGGTCATGATCACCGTAGGTTCGTCCACAGCCTCCTCCCGGACGGGAGGGGCTACCGTCATACCGGGATTCCTGCGGAACTCCTTCAGGTCCTCCAGCATGGCCTCGGCGCTGGGATAGCGCTGGTTCAGGTCGGGGGCCATGGCCTTCAGGGTGATGCCCTCCAGGGCCGGGGGGATGTCGGGGTTCAGCTCTCCGGGGGGGATGGGGATGGAGCTGATGTGCTGGATGGCCACGTTCACCGGGTTGTCCCCCTCGTAGGGGAGCCGTCCGGTGAGCATCTCATAGAGGACCACGCCGGCGGAGTAGATGTCGGTGCGGCAGTCCACATGGCTGCCCTTGGCCTGCTCCGGGGAGATATAGTGGACCGAGCCGATGGCCTCGGCGGTCATGGTGTGCTGGGCGGCGCTGGCGATGCGGGCGATGCCGAAGTCGGTGACCTTCACGCTGCCGTCCCGCAGGATCAGCACGTTTTGAGGCTTGATGTCCCGGTGGATGATGCCCCGGCTGTGGGCGTGGTCCAGCGCCCGCAGGATCTGGGTGATGAAGTGGATGGCCTCCCGCCAGTTCAGGGGGGTGCCCCGCTTGCGCATATACTGCTTGAGGGTCATGCCGTCGATGAGTTCCATGACGATATAGTCCAGCCCGTCGGACTGGCTCACGTCGTATACGGAGACGATGTTGGAGTGGGACAGCATGGCGACCGCCTGGGATTCGTCGTGGAAGCGGCGGCGGAAGTCGGCGTCGCCGGCCAGCTCGGGCTTCAGGATCTTCACCGCCACCAGCCGGTTCAGCCGGTGGTCCCTGGCCTTGTAGACCACGGCCATGCCGCCGTTGCCGATGCGCTCCAATATCTCGTATCGGTTATCGAGCATTTTACCTATGTATTGATCCATAGTGTAAATCCTCCTCGTCAAATCTCAGCCAGGACCACGGTGACGTTGTCGGGAGCGCCCCGCTCCAGCGTCACCTCCAGCAGCGCCCGGGCGCACCGCTCCGGGTCGGCCTCGGCGGCGGACAGCGCCGCCAGCTCCGCGTCGTCCAGCACGTTGGTGAGTCCGTCTGAGCAAAGCAGCAGCCGGTCGCCGGGACGGGTGTCCAGCCGCAGAATGTCGCAGCCCACCTCGCTGTCCACCCCCACGGCCCGCGTGATCACGTTCCGCCGGGGATGGCGGCGGGCCTCCTCCGGGGTGATCTCCCCCCGGTTCACCAGCACCTGCACATAGGAGTGGTCGCGGGTCAGCTGCCGCGCCCCGCCGTCCCGGAGGAGATAGCACCGGCTGTCCCCCACGTTGGCGATATACGCCTCGCCGGGCAGCACCAGGGCGCCCACCAGGGTGGTGCCCATGCCCTGGCACTCGATATTCTGCTGGGCCATGTCATAGACCCGCCGGTTGGCGGCGTTGGCGGCCC